>JAFDCW010000896.1 GCA_019312705.1 Deltaproteobacteria bacterium | reverse complement strand
GGCCCGGCACCGCATCCACTCGACGAAATAGAGCACCAAGCCCACGACGACGAGGCAGAGGAGTCCGACGACGAGGTGGATGAGGGGGTTGCGTCCGTAGAGGCTCGGGGAAATTTGCCGGAGCGTTTCTTCACCATCCCCGGCGCCGCTCCGGGCCTGCTCTTCTTGCACGGGAAAGCCGCAGTGCGGGCACGCGATGGCCCTGCTGGAGACACGTCCTTCGCATTCGGGGCAGGCGATGATGGCCACGGCCAAACTCTACACAGGCGTGCATTTTTTGTCCCACCTCCGCGCACCTATTTGCGCGATTCCTTTGCAGAAATTTGGCCACCTCGAATGGGGGTGTGTATGGCTCGAATAGGACGAAGAAGAGCCTTGGGAGAGCGACGAGACATGGCCGAAAACGAGATCATCGCGGGACTGGACCTCGGCACCACCAAGGTGTGTGCCATCGTGGCCGAACAGACCGATGATGGCCTCGACATCATCGGCATCGGCTCGGTGCCGGCCAAGGGCCTCAAGAAGGGCGTCGTGGTCAACATCGAGTCCACCGTCCAGGCCATCCGGGCTGCCATCGAGCAGGCGGAGACCATGGCCGGCGTCGAGATTGGCTCGGTCTACGCGGGTATTGCTGGCAGCCACGTGCGCGGCATGAACAAAGAAGGCGTCGCAGCCATCTCCAGCCGCGAGGTCACCCAGGACGACGTCGACCGGGTCCTCGACCAGGCGAAGGCCATCCCGCTCCCCGGGGACCGCCAGGTCATCCACGTGCTCCCCCAGGAGTTCATCGTCGACGAGCAGGACGGCATCCGCGAGCCCGTCGGCATGAGCGGCGTGCGCCTCGAGGCCCGGGTCCACCTGGTGACCGCGGCGACTCCCTCCATCCAGAACATCATCAAGTGCGCCGAGCGCTGCGACCTGCACGTCGCCGAGGTGGTGCTGCAGCCCCTCGCGAGCGCCAAGGCGGTCCTCTCCGAAGACGAGAAGGAAATCGGCGTGGCCCTCGTCGACGTCGGCGGCGGCACGACGGACATCATCGTCTACGTCGACGGCGCGGTGGTGCATACCAGCGTCATCCCCATCGGCGGCATCAACTTCACCAACGACATCGCGACAGGCCTCCGGACTCCGATGGCCGAGGCCGAGCGCATCAAGATGAAGTACGGCTGCGCGTCGACGAACATGGTCGACGAAGAGGAGACCATCGAAGTCCCCTCGGTTGGCGGCCGGCCTCCCCGGACGCTGCCCCGGCAGGTGCTCTGCGACATCATCGAGCCTCGCGCCGAGGAGATCTTCTCGGCCGTGCGCCACGTCATCGCGGAGACCGGCTACGGCGACATGCTCGCGGCAGGGGTGGTCATCACCGGCGGCACGACGCTGCTCGATGGCATGCCCGAGTTGGCCGAGCACGTCCTCGGCCTCCCGGTTCGCCGGGGAGCCCCGGTCGGCATCGGCGGATTGATCGACGTGGTCCGGAGCCCGGCGTTTTCGACGGGGGTGGGGCTGGTGAAGTACGGCGCGGAGCGGCTGCGGAACGCGGCTCACGCTGAAGATGAGGAGCTTATCGAAGTGCCCACCGGAGACGGCTGGGGCGCCAAGATCGGTGGCTGGTTCCGCGAAGTTTTCTGAGTTCACGTTACAAACTTGTGGTCCCGCCCGAGTGGGCGAACTCAGCGGGGCCAACGTCAAAAGCACACGGAGGCGCAGAGCGTCTCCATCCGGAGGGAAGAAGAAACATGGCCATCTCGATCGAGTTCGCGGACGACGCCGAGCTAAATGCGCGCATCAAGGTTGTCGGCGTTGGCGGCGGCGGCGGAAACGCCCTGAACACGATGATCGCGAGCGGCCTCGAAGGCGTCGAGTTCATCGCCGCGAATACCGACTCTCAGGCACTCGAGACCAGTCTCGCGCCGACGAAGATCCAGCTCGGCCCCCAGCTGACCAAGGGCCTCGGAGCCGGCGGCAACCCGGAGTGCGGTCGGAAGTCGGCCCTCGAGGACGTGCAGCGCATCTCCGACCAGATTCAGGGCGCGGACATGGTCTTCGTCACCGCGGGCATGGGTGGCGGCACCGGCACCGGAGCTGCGCCGATCATCGCGCAGATCGCTCGTGACCACGGGGCCCTCACGGTGGGCGTCGTGACTCGGCCCTTCCTCTTCGAGGGCAAGAAGCGCAACGCCAACGCGGATACCGGCATCGACGAGCTCATCGCTTCGGTCGATACGATCATCACCATCCCGAACCAGAAGCTCTGCAACCTCGAAGAAGAGGACCTGAGCCTGCTCGAGGCCTTCCAGCGGGCCGATGACGTCCTGGTCCAGGCCGTTCGCGGCATCAGCGACCTCATCGTCAATCACGGGATGATCAACGTCGACTTCGCCGACGTGAAGACCATCATGAGCACCAGCGGTCGGGCGCTCATGGGCACCGGTTGGGCCAAGGGCGAACACCGCGCCATCGA
>JAFDCW010000006.1 GCA_019312705.1 Deltaproteobacteria bacterium | reverse complement strand
CCGGCCCGTCGCGATCATCCCATCTACTCCTCTGATCCCCGCACTGTGGGCTCACATGGCGCTGGGCGGTAGGAACATCGGGCCGACGATCCCGAGCACTGACAGCTTCTCGCTGATCGCCTCGTCGTTGAGCGCGGTGCTGCCGAGGCGGGTCACCGTCGTATCCCAGACGCCGGTGTCGATCAGTCCCCCGGGGCCCTGGGCTATCGCCCCGAGCTGGTCCCCGGTGCCCTCGACGCTTACGTCCATCAATACGCCATCGAGATTTCCCGACGCGACATCGAGGAGCACCCCGACCCGGGCATTTCCCGCCATGACCACCTGGTCGACGGTGAGGCTCGCGCCATCGTCGATGACCGCGTGAATTCCGTCGCCTACGTCGATCCGGCCGATGGTGCCGCTGACCCGAGTCCCGAGGGTATTGTTCCGGAAGGTGGCCCCGCGGACGAGCACATCGGTCGACTCGACGATGACCAGGCCGGAGAGCACGTTGTCGCTCACCTCCGTGGCCGCACCGACTAGGGAGAAGCTCGCGCTCTGCTGGACCCAGAGGGCGGCGTCGGTATTGCCGGTCGCGATGAGGTTCTCATGGGTCGTCGTGACCCGGTCGTGCAGCAACCCGTAGCCCTGATTGCCGTCGACCATCAGGTCCTGGCTGGTCACCACGCAGTCGTTGGTGAAGATGCCGCCGAAGGCCGGGAGGACCTGCACTCCCTGCTGCATCGGCCCAAGCTCGACCGCCTCGAAGTCGACGCTGCCGCCGTCTGCCATCAGGCCGGTGGAGAGGCCGTCGGCGACCTGGCCACCGCGCCACGCGACGTGACTCTGTAAGAAGAGCGCCCCGAACCGGGCGAATTTCGTCATCGATACGTCGTCGAGGATCACCGGAGCGTCCAGAGTTCCCGCGTTGCTGAGGACGAGGCCGTGGGTGCCGTAGTCATCCGCCGACGGGTCCGCGGGCACCGTGTCCGGGTCCTCGACGTTTCCCGCGAGGGAGACCCGAGTCAGGACCGCGCCCCGGTCAGCAATGTGCACAGCCGAGCCTCGAGCGATGATGACGTCAACGTCCGTGATGGTGACCGCGGCTCCGGCTCCGACCGCGGAGACCGCCGCGGGACCGACGCCTTCGATGCGCACGCCAGCGAGACCGCTCCCGGGACCGAGGGTGACGTTGCCGAGGATGCGGCTCTCCCCGCCGCCATCGAGGGTGACCCCCCCTGGCACGTCGATGTTGCCAGTCACCGTGCACGCGGAGACGGAAACGACCTCCCCCGGGGCGGCCTCGGCGAGGGCCCCGGCGAGGTCGGCGCACTCGTCTCCGCCGCATCCGATGAGGGACCAGATGCACGCCACAGCGAGAATTCCCAGGAGTCGAGACATACCAGGGAGTCTTACGCCGGGTTCGGGGTTAATCTTTCCTCCGAGGGTCGCCATTTGGTAATTCATCGCACGAGATCTGGGTCCTGGCCAATCGCCGGGACCACCGCCGAGGTGAGTTCCTCTAGGTATGGACTGAGGGCACCGCCGGTTGGGGGCAGGCCAAAGGGCCAGGTGCGGACCGTCGTATCTGCGCTCCCACTCACGAGCCAACGGCTGTCTGGGGTCAGGGCCAGGTCGAAGACCGCGGCGCCGTGGCCGCGGTAGACACGGCTTTCGCCGCTTTGCACATCCCACAGGCGGACCGTGCCGTCGGCGCTGGCGGTCCCGAGAGCTCGGCTATTCGCCGAAAAGACCAACTGGGTGATGGTCGTCGTGTGTCCCCGGAATTCCGTGCATTCACGGTCGTCGACGTCGCAGATCCAGAGGCGTCTGCTGGAACTCGAGACCGCTAGCTTTGCCCCGTCCGGGGAAAAGACGACGAGACGCGCTCCGCCGAGGTTGTCGGCGAACTCCTGGTGCTCGCCGGTGGCGACGTCCCAGAGCAGGACCCGGTCGTCGAGACTCGCCGAGACGAGGTCCCGTCCGTCGGGAGAGAAGTCGATGCCCCAGACCCCGAGTTCGTGGCCGGCGAAGACCCGACTGCCGCCGGTGGCGACATCCCAGACCCGCACCGTTCCGTCCCGGCTCGCTGACGCGAGCTTCTGCCCGTCCGGAGAGAAGGTGACGGCGGTCACGGGCTCACCATGGCCTTCGAGGGCGCGGCCCTCGCGCGACTCGACGTCCCATAGGAAGACCCGGTGGTCTTCGCCGGCGGAGGCGAGGTAGCGGCCGTCGTCGGCGAAGGCGAGCTCTTCGACATCCGCGCGGTGACCCCGAAGCACGTGGGAGGCACCGCCGTCGGTCCGGAAGAGGCGAACCGTTTGATCATCGCTCGACGAAGCGACCCACTGTCCGTCGGGAGAGAAACGTACGCGGAAGACGTGGTCGTCGTGGTGGCCCAGGACCCGGCCGCCGGTGCCATCGATGTTCCAGATCCGAACCGTATTGTCGTGGCCGCCGGATGCGATTCGAGACCCGTCAGCGGAGACGTCGACCGAGTGTACGCCGATCGTATGACCGCGAAGAATCGCCCCCTCCTTCGGGACTACGGGCCAGCTTCGCACCCCGCCGTCCCAGCTCGCGCTCACCAATGTTTCGCCGTCGGGAGAGAACCCGACGTAGGAGATCACGTCTTCGTGACCACGGAACGTCTGCACCTCATGGGTCGCCAGGTCCCAGAGCCGGACCGTGCGGTCCCAGCTCCCTGAGGCCAGGCGCTGCCCATTCGGGGAGAACGCGAGCTGCGCCACGCGTTCGTCGTGACCTTCGAGGGTCACCGCCTCGTCGCGGTCCAGGTCCCACAAAATGATCTGTCGGTCGAGGCCGGCGGACGCGAGGCGGTGGCCGGAGGGGTCGAAGGCCACCGCCGCGACGGCGGCGGAATGCTGGCCGATGACCCGACCGGTCCCCGTCGCGAGATCCCACAGGTGCACGGTGCCATCTTCCCCGGCCGTCGCGACGGCGACTCCCGCCGGGTCGATGTCGAATCGGGCGACGGCTCCCTGGTCGCCGTTCAAGACGAGGGGCTCGCCGCCGTCCACCGGCCAGACATGCACCGAGCCCTGATGACTTCCGGATACGACGTAGCGACCGTCGGCGGTGAAGCGCACCTGGCCGTGGCGGTCGACTGGTGCCCGCCGGACAGTGACGCCTCCGCCCTCGACGTTCGGGGTGCCTGGCGCGGCCGGCGCGACCCGGACCGTGCCATCGGCGCCGATCGTCGCGAGGCGTGCGCCGTCCGATGACCACGCAAGGTTCTTGATGGCCCCGTCGTGGGCCTCCCGGCATTCGCTCGGTCCCTCTGGCCCCTGGGTCATGTCGATGATGCATACCTGCCCGTCGTAGCTGGACGAAGCGAGGCGGGTGCCGTCCGGGGAGAACGCGACGGAGGAGATCCGGTCCCGGAGTCGTTCGCGGACGACGTGCCCTTCGCCCGAGTCCAGGATCCAGACCCGCACCGTCCCGTCGCTGCTCCCCGTCGCCAGGAGCCGACCATCCGGTGAAAAGCTCCCCGACCACACTCGGTCCACGTGCCCCTCGAAGACGTGCCGGGCGACGCCTCGGCCCGCGGCGTCGACGGCGACCGTGGCGGCCCTGGGGAGGGGGCCGCGCAGCTCCTTCAGCCAGGCGACCGCGCTCGTCGGATCCGTCTCGAGCAGGGACGAGGCCTTCTCGAGGCGGAGCGCGTCGACGCGGGCTTCGGCCACCAGCCGCGCTTCGGCCTCGAGGTCCCGGGCCTGCTCGGCTTCGGCGGCGTTGGCGGCGGCTTGGTCGCGCTCATCGGCGATGCTCGCGAACGCCCAGACCCCGAGGGCCAGGAGCGTGGCGACGCTGAGGGCGGCGGTGATCACAGCCGCCTTTTCGCGGGTCACGAACCTCCGGAGGAGCTCACCGACGGTGTAGTCGTAGCTACCGACCAGCTGGCCGGTCGTGAAGCTCCGGAGGTCGTCGACGAGCTCCGCCGCCGACGCGTAGCGGGCCTCGGGGGAGCGGGCCATTGCCTTGTCGACAATGGCGACGAGGTCCTTGGGCACGTCGGGCGCGACGTCGACGAACGACGCCGGCGCCCCGTGGGCCACCGCGTCGAGGAGCTCCGATCGCGGCACCCCGGCGTAGGGCCTTTGACCGGCAAGCACCTGGTAGAGGAGCGTGCCGAGGGCGTAGACGTCCGCGCGCTCGTCGACGGCCTCCCCGCGCGCCTGCTCCGGCGGCATGAAGGCGGGCGTGCCGACGACGGCGCCGTCGGTTGTATGGAACGACCCCGTGTCGGGCACATCGTCGATGTCGTCGATGTCGGCGACGTCGGCGATGTCCTCGATGTTCTGGGGGGGCCTTGGGGTCGGATGTTCGTCCGCCTCGTGGGGCTCCTCCGCGTCGAGGTCCTTCGCGAGCCCCCAGTCGATCACCACGGTCTCACCGAAGGGCCCCACGAGCACATTGTGGGGTTTCAGGTCGCGGTGGATGATGCGCTCGGAGTGGGCGTAGGCGATGGCCTCGGCGACGTCGATCACGTTGGGCAGGAGGTGCAGGCGTTCTTCGAGGGTCGTGGCGTCGGTCGCGACGTCGGCGAGGGTGCGACCTTCGACGAGCTTCATCGCGTAGAAGGGCTCCCCCGTGGGCCACCGCCCGGCCTCGTGGATCGGAACGATCGCCGGGTGCTGGAGGCGCGCGGTGAGGCGCATTTCCCTCGCGAAGCGCGCCTCGACGTTGCCCAGGCGGAAATGCAGTTCTTTGATCGCGACCTGTCGGTCGAGGCGCAGGTCGCGGGCGCGCATGATGCGACCGAGACCCCCGCGGGCGATCTCGCCAAAGACCTCGTAGTGCTCCGGCGCGACGGTCTCGAGAGAGAGCTGCGAGGATGGCGTTTCGGTGCCTGCGTCGGTCCCGACATGAGCGCTCATCGGGGCGTGGTGTCGATGGGGCTCGGTGGTGGCGTGGGGAAGCGCTCGTTCCCGTTGCTCCGCCTCTCCCGCTGGCAGCTCCCGAGGATTCTTGGACTTGCCCCGCCGCCGACCTGCGTTCGCAGCCGCGCCATCGCCGACCGTCGCGGCACTCGGGCCCCCCGGGGTCGGTTTCGGTGCACGTCCTTGCGACGAATCGTCAGAGTTCGGCACGGCGAGCCCAGCCTACCTCTCCGGCGCCGGTCCGGAAACACCTCCTTCCAGGCCTCGATCGTGCGACATTGTGCGGGAGATGGAGCCGTCATCCGCGCGCCTGGGCACCCGATACGCGGGGCGCTACGACCTCCTGGGCCTCCTCGGTGAGGGAGGCATGGGGGCAGTCTATCGCGCGCGCCACGTATTTACCGGCGCCGATGTCGCGTTGAAGATCATGCACTCGTCGGTGGCGCGCTCCCCGAACGCGAGGGATCGCTTTCTTCGTGAAGCCCAGGCGCCATCGGCCATCGGGCATCCCGGTATCGTATCGGTCACCGACGCCGGAGTTGCCGACGACGGCACCCTCTACCTCGCCCTCGAGCTCCTCGAGGGCGAAAACCTCGGCGAGGCCGTCGAGCGGGGTTCGGTCGATGGGGCGTCCCTCATCGCCTACTCCATCGAGTTCCTCGACGCCCTCGGCGCTGCCCACGGCAGCGGCATCGTCCACCGTGACATCAAACACGACAACAACTTCCTGAACCGCGCAGAGAGCGGGGAGCGCCAGGTGCGCCTGCTGGACTTCGGCATCACCCACCACGTCGACGAATCCGTCGACAAGCTCACCCAGACCGGCACCATCCTCGGCACCCCGCACTTCATGAGCCCGGAGCAGGCCTCGGGCGGCGTCATCGACGCGCGCAGCGACCTCTATTCGGTTGGCGGCACGATGTTCTACGCACTCACCGGTCGGGCACCCTTCGAGGAGCAGAACTACAATCTACTCATCGTCGCCATCATGACCCGCGAGGCTCCCTCGGTCCGCGTCGTGAGGCCGGAGGTGCCCGAAGACCTCGCCCGGGTCGTGGACCGCGCATTGAGCTCCAAGGCCGAAGAGCGGTTTTCATCCGCCGAGGAGATGCGCGCGGCCCTCGCTGCCTGCGGCCCGACGGATCTCGGCGCGATTGCAGCGACCGAAATGGGCATCGCGCCCACCGCAGCCTCGCAGCCTGGCGAGGCGCCCGTCGCGATGGCCTATGCCCCGACCCGAGCGTCCGCGTCGAACCAGGTGTTCCCGCCGACCCGGCCCGCGGTCGGTGCGACGACGCGGCCACAGCCGACGAAGACCCCGGTGGCGGTCATGTCGGAGCGCGCCGTGGAGACGGCGCCGATGCCCGAAGTCAGTGCGGCCGGGGCGGCTCCTCGGGGTGGCCCGAGGACCGGTCTCATCGCCCTCGTCGTGGTGGTCGTCGGGCTCGTCGGGGGGGCGGCGGTCGTTGCTGGATTGAGGCTCTTTCCCGCGGGGGTCACCCCTGCCGTGCAGGTGGATGCTGGGTCCACGTTGAGGCCCGTCGTATCGGTTCCCGACGTACCCGTAGCCCACGACGCTACCGATGCCGGGCCAGCCGCGGCTGCCGCAGAGGGCGGTGAGGGAACGGAACCGGGTTCACAGACCGCGGCCCTCGCGGCGCGCCTCGCCGAGCTCGAAGAACAGAACGCCGAGCGCGAGCGTGCGGAGGCCGAAGCCGCTGCGGCTCGATCGCGCGCCCAAAAAAGAGCTCAAAAGCAGCGGGAGGTGCGTAGAGAACGCGAAGCCCAGGCCAAAGCCCTCGCGAACAGCCGGTGCAGTCACGAGTGCTTCAGGACGTCCAATACGTGCCGCCGGGCGGCCGGCGCGGATCGCCAGGCGATGAGCCTCTGCACCCGCGAGCTCATGAGCTGCAGGAGGAACTGCAGCCGCTGATCGCGCGTCCCTGAGAGTCGCCCGCGCCCATCAAGGCGCGATGCCGCGTCTCATTCTGCGGGAGCCGGAGCGGGTGCCGCGGCGGGTGCCGGGGCAGGGTCCGCGGCCGGAGCCGGAGCGGGAGCGGCTTCGGGCCGGGGACGCGGACGCCACATGCGGGCCTCCGGCGCGGGCGCGGGATCCGGCGCGGCTTCGGGCTCGGTGGGCTCAGGTTCGAGGTCCAGAGCCAAGTCGTCGCCCAGGTCGTCGCCCAAGTCGTCGCCCAAGTCGTCGCCCAAATCGTCGCCCAAGTCGTCGCCCAAATCGTCGCCCAAGTCGCCGCCCAAGTCGCCACCAAGGTCGTCTGCAGCGACCGGCGGTTCGTCCACGTCGATCTCGACCTCCGTACTCTCGGTCCCCGACTCTTCGTCGGTCGTCTCCGTGTCGTTGCTGCCGGTCGACCAGAAGTAGACCGCGGCCCCGATGAGCAATATGGCCAGGAACGCCATCAGCGGCTTGGTCATGCTGTCGGTCACGGGCTCGGGCTCGGCCTCGGGCAGCGCGTGGGTCACCTTCGGCTTCGTTGCGGCCTTCTCGACACGCTCCTGATGGGCCCCGGCCTTCTCGACGCGCTCGACCTGCTTGCGGTCTTCGGTCTTGCTACGCCCGGCGGCGCGACGCTGCTTCTTGCCGCGCTTGCCGCTCTTCTTCTTCTTGTTGCTCTGGGCCTTCTTGCCCTTCGAGCGCTTCTTGCGAGGAGTCTTCGCTGCGGCCAGGGCGTCGGCGACCGAAATGTCCGGCGCCCGCTCGATGATGATCGCGTCCTCGTCCTCTTCTTCCTCGTCTTCTTCCTCGTCCGAGGAGTCGTCGGCGCTGTCGCTAGCCTCGACCTTGGGCTCGACCTTGGGCTCGGCCTTGGCCTTGGGCTCGGCCTTGGGCTTCGCTTCGGCTTTGGGTTCGGGCTCCGGCTCCGGTTCGGTCTTCGGCTCGGTCTTCGCTTCGGCCTTGGGTTCGGCCTTGGGCTCGGGCTCGGGCTCGGGCTTCGCTTCGGCTTTGGGTTCGGGCTTCGCTTCGGCTTTGGGTTCGGGCTCCGGCTCCGGTTCGGTCTTCGGCTCGGTCTTCGCTTCGGCCTTGGGTTCGGGCTCGGGCTCGGTCTTGGCTTCGGCCTTGGGCTCGGGCTCGGTCTTGGCCTCGACCTTGGGCTCGGGCTCGGGCTTGGGCGACGCCTTGGGCTCGGCTTTCGCTTCGACCTTTGCTTCGGGTTCAGGCTTGGGCGCAGGCTTGGCTTCGGCCTTGGGCTCGGCCTTGGGTGCGGCCTTGGCCTCGATCTTGGGTTCGGGCTTCGGCGCGGCCTTGGTTTCGGCCTTGGGCGCGGGCGCGGCCTTCGCCGCCGGTGGCGCCGCGGACTTCGCCGTCTCGGGCATTGGGCCCTTGTCGTCGACGTAGGCCCTGACCGCCTTCTTGCCGTCGGCGTCGATCTTCACGAACTTCACGCCGACGCCGATGGCCTCGTCATCGGTCGCCTCTTCGCGAACCCAGACGACGCGGCCGACGGTGGCGATGGAGTCCTCGCCGAGCATGACCTCGATGCGCAGCAGGGTGCCCGTCTTCATGGGCGGGTCGAGGGCGATGAAGATGCCGCCGATCGAGAGGTTTTCCGCGGGGTGCTCCACGAAATCGCCCAGGCTCGCGCTCTTCATACGCACGATCTCGGTCATTAGGGCTCGTGGGTCCCTACGGGCTTCACTCATCGTGCATTCCTCCGCGCCGGTCATCCGGCGCCAGCGCACGCTTGTTATCGCCAAAGCCCTTGTCTGGCAAGGGCGGTTTGCCGGTCACGGGGTTACACCGAGGATCCCGACGTTCGCTGGGATGCCCGAACCGGCCGAAAACGCCCCAAGGTCGGTGACGACGCCGCTCCCCTCGAAGCGCACGCGACGCATCCCGAGGTTTTCGGCGACCAAAACCAGGCCCGAAAGGTCGCCCCTGCGGATCATGACGGCGGTGGCCGGGAGCTGGGCCGGGTCCCGACTCGCCCCGGAGGCTGAAGGCGTCGGCGGCGTAGTCGAGGACAAAGATGGCGTCGCCGCCGTCCCCACTGGCGACGATCGCCGTATCTCCGAAGGGTGACGCCACGACGTGCATGGGGTCGGGGATGGGCGAGATGACCTGGGCCGGGGCCGGCGAGGCCCCATCGAGGCGGAACACGGCGACCCGGTGGGTGCTGAAAAGGCCGTTATCGCCCACCAAGGCGAAGCGGCCGTCGGCGGTGATGTCGAGGTCGGTGGTGATGGCATCGTCGTCCCCGAAGGCGTCGGCGCCGCTGACGAGGGTGAAGTCGGGGCCGAGGGTGAAGAGGTCGTCACCGGGGCTCGACCTTTCGACCGAGCGCGCGGCGACCACGAGGCGGCCGTCGTCGTGGAACCGCAGCACCTGGGGGCGGCTCAGGGTGCCGTCGGTGTCGAGGGTGAGGTGCCCAATGCTCGTCAAGCGCGGGGGTGTCGCGTCGGTCTTCGGCCACTGGACGCGCTCTCCAGAGTGGCAACTCGCGAGCGCCAGACTTTCCCCTCGCGCCGCTGGATTCGTCCCCTCAGCTGTGAAAGTCTCGCGGCCTCCGGAGAAATCGCCCATGCCCGAACTCAACGTCATCGACCACCCCCTCGTGCAGCACAAGCTCACGCTCATGCGCACCAAGGACACGAGTTCCAACGCGTTTCGGCGCCTCCTTCGCGAGATCAGCGTGCTGATGACCTACGAGGTCACCCGCGACATGCCGATCGCGATGCGCGAGATCGAGACGCCCATCTGCTCCATGAAGGCGCCGGCCATCGATGGAAAGAAGCTCGTCTGCATCTCCGTGCTCCGCGCCGGCGGGGGCATCCTCGAAGGGGTCCTCGAGGTCGTCCCCTCGGCCCGGGTCGGTCACATCGGTCTCTACCGCGACCCCAAGACTCTCCAGCCCGTCGAGTACTACTTCCGGATCCCCCCGGATATGGACGACCGCGACGTCATCGTCGTCGACCCGATGCTCGCCACCGGCAACTCCGCGGTCGCCGCCGTCGACCGCATCAAGAAGACCGGCCCCCGAACGGTGAAGTTCATGGCCCTCGTCGCCGCCCCGGAAGGGGTCGCCGAGTTCCACAAGCACCACCCCGACGTTGCCATCTGGACCGCCGCCCTCGATGAGAAGCTCAACGAGAAGGGCTACATCGTCCCGGGCCTCGGAGACGCCGGAGACCGAATCTTCGGAACCCAGGCGAAGTGAGCACCCTCCCGCACAGGCTCGGTTTCGAAGCCGGCGCGCGGGTGCTGCTCATCTCGACCCCGAAGGCCGTGCGGGACCTCCTCGCGGGGACCAAGCACGGCGCCAAAGTCTCGGTCCGCGGGCGCGGGCCCTTCGACGTGGTCCTGGGCTTCGTCGCGCGCCAGCGGGAGGTGACGCGCCTCTTCAAGCAGGCCCACGCCGTCCTCGCTCCTCTGGGAACCCTTTGGATTGCGTATCCCAAGAAGTCTTCTTCGGTGCGCACCGACCTCGACCGGAACCACGGCTGGGGCGTCCTCGAGGAGCGGGGCTGGGCCCCGGAGGCGGGGGCCCGCATCGACGATACCTGGCTCGCCCTGCGCTTTCGCCACGACCCGGCCCTCAAGACCCGGCGCGTCGCCCGGCGCCTCCGGCGCGCCGAAGAGCAGCCGACCCTGAAGATCAAGAAGCGTGGCGAAACGAATACCTGAAGCTCCGTCGTGACGAGATACTCCGGCCGCAGTCCTCCGCTGAGGGCGGCAATGCTGTCGGCCCGTCGAAATGCCTCAAACTCACCTGGACCCAAACTCACCTGGACCGGGTCACAGTGCCTGCTAGCTTCGGCGCTCCGTGACTGCCTTTTCTCTACCGCGCTCCCAGCACGTCACCGCTGGCGACTGGATGACCATGTCCGTCGAGGAGTACATGCGCTCTGCCGAGCGGGCGCGCATTCTGACCCGGGTCGTCGAAATGGACCCGACGGACATCCACTCCCGGGTCGTCCTCGGCAACCTCCGTCGCCAAGGCCTCGACGTGAGCGACCCCGAATGGGTCCTGGGTTTTGACCCCGAGTCCCTCGCCCCGGCCGCGAGCCCTGTGCCGGAGGAGCCGCGCTAGGCGCAGCGTCGCCTTCTGACTACTGCGCATCGATCCGCGCCAAGCGCTGTTTCGCTTCGTCGTCGTCGGGGAACATCTCGAGCATCTTGTGAAGCACCTCTTTGGTGCGCCGGATGTCTTGTTGCTCGGCGCGCACGGTCGCCAGGGCCAGGTAGCAGCGATGCACGATGACCGCGTCGTAGCAGGAGAAGATCACCTTGTGCAGGGCGTCGGCCGCGCCGCGCAGGTCTTTGTTGGCAACGCAGGCTTCGGCGAGCTCTTCGAGGGTTTCGAAGCGCTCCGGGTCGAGGGTGGTCGCCATGCGGAAGTTCTTCTGGGCCGTGCCGGCGTCGCCGAGGGAGAGCTTGATGCGCGCGAGCATCTCGTGCAGGTCGGCGACCTGCGCCTTGGCTCCCCCCAGGGGGATGCGCTGCGCGAGGAGGGCGGCGACGTCCTTCGCACGCTCGTGAACCGGCAAGAGCCGCACCAGCCGCTCGAGCGCATCGCCGGTCTTCGGGTCGCCCTTCGCGGCCGAGAAGTACGCCTTGGCGGCGCGCCCGGGATCCCCCTCGCCCTCGTAGAGCGTGCCGGCGAGTATGGCCACGCGCGCCTTCTGGAGGCCCGAGTGGGCGCGTCGACCGGCGTCTTCGTAGGCCTCTGCGGCGCCGACCGCATTGCCCGCGGCCTCTCGGAGGTGGCCCAGTATCTCTGCGCCCCCCGGATAGGTGGGGTCGATGGGCATCGAACGGGTCAGGCGGTTTTCGGCGGCGTTGGGCGAATGCGTTCGGGACGCGACCTCGGCGAGGCGCAGCTCGGCGGCCATGCGCTCCCGGGGGGTTTCGAGCAGGTCCGAGAGCTCGCCCCAGGCTTGCATCTGGAGGCGGTCGTCGCCGGTCCGGAGCGCAATGCCGAGGACCTCCCGGGCGAGCCAAAGATCGACCTCTCCGTAGTCGAAGATGTGACGGAGGACCTTGTCGGCGCGGGCGTTTGCGTCGCCGCCGCCGTCTTTTCCGCCGAGTCGCTCGAGGCGCGCGGCGAGGCGCGCGTGGGCAGCCGCGGCCGCAGAGGAGCCGATGCGGGCCCGTTCGGCGGCGATGGCGGCGAGCTCTTCGTCCCCGGACCCGTCTCCATTTTCGCCGCGGCGCATCGCGAGGCGCTCGACAGCGCGCATGCTGGCGACGTGGGAGGGATACAAGGCGAGGATCTCCCGGTATGCCGCCGCCGCCCGCTCCGGGCTCTCGCCGACGTGCAGCTCGAAGTCCGCCAACCTCTCGAGGTAGAGCGCCCGCGATGCGTCGTCGGTTGCGCTGAGCACGGCGTCGCCGAGCGCCTTTCGGAGGCGCTCGAGGTCCCCGGCGGCCGCGAGGCTCCGGTGCAGGAGCCTTGCGGCTATGGTGTCGCCCGCGCGTCCCTCGAGCCCGTCGAGCAAGCCCGTCGCGCGATGATGGTCCCCCGCTTCACCCCAGGCCTCGGCCGCGCGGATGTGCATCGCCCGGGCGATGGGCGCCGGGGCGTCCGCGCCCGCGTTCTCCAAGAGCTCAGCCCGGTCCGTCGCGCTCAGCCCACCGAGGCGCAGACGCACGTCGCCGAGGGCGATGTCCTCGGGGATCAAATCGCTCGCTCGACCGAGCAGCTCGGCGTCCGGGCTCTCGGCGGTGAACGCCGCGCGGATGAGTGATTCCGCGGCGCTCCGCGGGTCGGGGATCTCTTCGGCCCGGGCCAGGACCAGGGCCCTCGGCTTTCCGGGGTCGTTTGATTTTCGCGCCCGCGCCTCGTTGGTCCAGAGGGCCGGCGGGTAGCCGGGGCTTTGGTCGAGGGCCGCGGCGACGTCCGCGCTGCCGTCGCCCCCGGAGTCTGCCAGGAGCCGCGCGGCGAAGAGGTGGGCTGCGGCCCCGGCGTCCGCGCTCGCGACCTCGCCCTCCTGTCGCCACAACACCGCCGCCTTTTGGGGGGCGCGCTCCCGGAGAAGCTCCGCGAGGCGCCGGATGGCGATGCGCTCCTTCGGGTCGGCTTGGCGAACTTCTCGGAGAACGCGCGCCGAGCCCCGGAGGTCCCCCCGGCTCTCGAGCAGGTCGGCGATGGCGAGCAGACGGCTCGGCCGGTCGTCCCCGGGAAGGGTCTCCGCCTCGCGCCGGGCCGCTGCGTCGAGGGCCTCCCGATCTCCAGCCTCGGCGTTGGCGTCGGTGCTCACCAGCAATGCCGCCGCCGGTGCCCCGTCGGCGGAGACGGCGTCCATGAGTAGGCGCAGCTCGTAGCTCGCGGACTTCGCGTCGAAGGCGACCCGGGCGCTGGCGGCCAGGGGGCCGAGGCCGCTATTGCGCGCCACCCGGGCGAGCTCTCGGCGGTCCCCCGACCGCCGGGCGATCGATTCACCGACGACCCGGATGAGGTCGAGCGTCTGGTCGGCGTGGGCCGCGTCGCGGATCGCCTGGGCCGCGCCCCGGGCGTCGCCGTCTTCACTGCGCAGCTCGGCCACGTGCACCAGCCACAGGGCACGTCCGGTGCGTCGATTGGCCGAGGCGCAGGCCTCTGCCGCTCGGGTGAGCGCGTCCCGGTCCCGGGCCGCCTCGGCAGCTATCGCGAGGGCTTCGACGGCCGGGCTCTCGGTCGCCTCGGCGAGCAAGGCGGCGGCCAGCGCTGGTTTGTTCCCTGCGATGTGCAGCATGCGCGCGGCGGCTCGTTGAAACGCCTCTCGGAGGTGTCGGTCGTTCACCATCTCGGCGGCGCGGCTCAGGGCCTCGGCGGCCTCGTCGACACCGCGCTGGGAGAACGCGGTCCGGGCGAGGCCGATGGTCGCGTCGAGGGCGTCGGGATCCGAGCTGACGGCACGCTTGAAGAGGAAGCGGGCCCGGGTCAGGTCCCCGGAGCGTTCGGTCTGGTGGGCGGCTTCTACCAGGAGGGCAGCTCCGGCTTTGCCGTCATCCCAGTGGCGGGCGGCTCGTTCGAGGGTCGCCGCGGCGGTCTCCGGCTCGTTGCGCGGGGTCAAGAGCGCCGAGAGCAGGGTGAGGGCCGCCGACTTCGGCCTTTGGGTCAGGGCGCTCGCCGCAGCTTTCCGCGCCCGTGCCACATCCCCGAGGCGCGTAAAGCACACCACCGCGAGCAGCCCGAGGACCAGGCCCCGTTGGTCGCCCTTCGTCGGCAGGGCGGCTTCCGCTTCGAGGAGTTCGGCGACTTCGTCCCACGCTCCCCGGGAAAGCGCCGCGGCCCGGGCCCGGAGCATGTCGACGACATCGCCGTCCTGCACGGCCGCGTTGGCGTCCTCGGACGAGTCGCGTCGGGCCGCCGGCACTCGCCCCTTGGGGCTCTTGCCAGCAGCCTCGGCCAGCTCTTCGGCCGACAGAAGTAGCCCGGCGTCGCCGGTAGCTTTGCTGAGGGCGAGGACCACCTCGAGGCGCTCCTCGGCATCGGGGATCACGATCAGTGGCTGGTGCGACACCGCGACCAAGGACCCTTCCCGGGGGCCCGTCCGGTTCACCCGCGGCAGCAAGTCCTCGGCATCTACTGCCCAGGCGACCTCGTCGGCGCGCACGCCGAAGAAGCCCGACGATCGTTCGAGCTGCGCGGCGGCCTGATCGAGGGAGCCTGCGGCACGCGCCGGTGCGACCGCGCTGAGGCCGAGTTCGGACCGGAGAGCCCGGTGCTCGGGTGAAAGCCAGAAGGCAAAGAGATCGAGGGCGCTCTCAGATGCGGCAACCGTCGCCGCGGTCGGGGGCGCCCCGAGGACCATGGTGAGGGAGGCTTCGAGGTCCGCGCAGACCGCCATGCCCGCCCTGAGGCACGACGAGCGCACGGCGAGGCAGTGGGCGCGGACCGCGGCTTCGTCGGCTGTGAAGGACAAGCGCTCGAGGGACTTTCGGGAGCCCCGGCTCAACGCCTTGCGCAGCGCGTTGGTTCGCTCCGGATCGGCCGCCGCGTCGCCCATCCGATGACCCCCGGCGCTGGCGACCGCCGCCACGAAGGAGACCCCGTCTTTCACGTTGCGGGAGATGAGGGGCAAGGCGCCTAGGTGATGCGCCATCGCCAGGGTACCGACCCGGAACCGCGTCCCGGCTTCGAACGGTGTCTGCCCCTTGACGACGACCCAGGCGGCAGGTTCGAGGCGGGAGCCGACGAGGGCGGCACCACCGACGGGAGATCCGCCGACGTACACCCGGTCCGCGTCGACGCCGAACATCTCGCCGAGAGAGAGCACCTCATCGCACTCCGGGGAGTCGCTCCGCCCCTTGGGGATCTTGACCAATTCGCGGCGCCCCACGCCGAGGCCGTCGGTGTCGGCCCCGTCCACCGTGAGGGCGGCACCGGTCGCGACATCGACCAGCTCGGCGATATTGTCGTCGCCGGCGAGGGCCCCGAGGGCGGCCAGGGCCTCGGCGCTGAGGTGGCCCCGGGACGCAGCCGAGGATCGTAGACCGCCCCCATGCCTCCGCCGGCGGTCGTGCAGATCGTCCAAGGCCGTAGCTTCCGCGTCCGACGCGTGCCCGAGGATGGCGAGGGCGTCGAGGATCAGCCATTCGTAGTCTTCGTCCTCGGCCCACTGGGCCGTGGCGCGCAGCTTGCGCAGGCCGTTAGGCGTCGTCCCCACCACGTCCATCTCTTCGCGGACGGCGGCGTCGAAGCTCACCGAGAGCCGGCGTCGTCCGGCGCGGTCGAGGAGCTCCGCCAGGGCCGCGGCCGCGCTGAGGTCCGTCGGCACGGCGCCGAGGGCCCGGCGATACGCGTCGCTGGCGGCGGCGCGGTCTTCGCGGATCACGCGGTGGATCACCGCGGCGCGCATTTCGTAGCGCGCTTGGGCCGCGCCGGTGGTGAGCGCCGCCGCCTTGGTCAGGGCCCCGACGGCCTCTTCGTGCATCTGGGCGCGCTCGGCGAGCAACGCCATGAGGGAGAGGTGGTGTTCGTCCGCGGCGCCCATGTTCTCGATGACCTCGAGCTCCCGGTAGGCGCCCTGGGGATCATCGAGGTCCCCCATGAGGATCTTCGCGGCCGCGAGGCGTGCGTCTTTACGCTCGGCGGCCGGCAGGTCCACCGTTGCGAGGGAGCGTAGGGCGACGACGGCCTGCTCCGGTTTCCCTTCGCGCATCTGGGATACCGCCATGAGGGCGAGGGCTGGCGCGTGATCGGGGTTGAGCGCCAGGAGGTTCTCGAGCGCGCTTACCGTCTCTCCGGGTTGTTCGAGGGCGTGGGCCAACTCGGCCTCTTCGTAGCGCAGGGCGGTCAGCTCGTGGGGCTCGTAGACGACGGCGATCCGGGACCGGACGAGGTCGAGGAGCCCTTGCCGGTCATCTTTGGCGCTGAGTATCCTCCGGAGCGCCTTGAAGAGGTCGCGCCGCTCGGGGAGGACCGCGAAGGCCGACTTCAATCGTGGTTCGGCTTCGGCGGGGCGCTCGAGTGGCCCCTCGAGCAGCAAGCCCGCCTCGGCGCACATCGAAGCACTCAGCCCTTCGGGCGCCCTGTCCGCGAGGCGGTCCGAGGCTTCGACGACCAACTCGTACGCTTGCTCCGCCCGGGCCGCGACGCGCAGCGCCTCCCACGAGGCGAGGTCTTCCGGGTTCGCCTGGGTTGCCCGAGTGAGCACGGCGAGCGCCTCCCCGAAGCGTCCCCCGAGGACGAGGGCTCGACCCATCGCCGCCTCCATGGCCGGCCGCACCTCGGGGCTCGCATGCCCCACCCGGGCCTCGAGGGCGTCGGCGGTCGACGTCGAGCGCATCGCGCCTTCGGCGGCGAGGGCCGTCAAAAGCCCCGCCGAGTCGAGGGCGTCGATTTCCTCGCGAAGCTGTTCGCGGCGTTCGTCGCTCTCTTCGGCGTCGGACCACAGCGCGTAGAGCAGTAGCTCGGACCCCACCGCCGCGTCGTTGGTGGCGGCTCCAAGGCCTTCGAAGGCGAGGCTGCGCTCCTTGGCCCCGGCTGCGCCGACCCCCGTCAGGCGCAGCGCAGCCCAGCGGCCCCAGCGGTCCTCGCGGGAGACTGTGATGACCGCCTTGACGAGATCATCGACGGCCTCGCCGGTACCCAGGCCAAACAGGAGCATGCCGCCGAGGGTGCGCCGGAGCGCCGTCGCCGTCGGTCCATGGGCCTCTTCGAGCAGGCGTTCGACGGCTCGGGTCCGGGACTCCATATCGCTTCCGGTGATCAGTAGGGTCGCTGCTGCGGCTGCGCCGATCGTGTCGCGACCCAGGGCCGCGAGCAGTTCCTTCTTGCCGTCGCTGTTTTCTTCGACACGGTAGGCGCGCTCTTCGCCGAGGGTCAAGGTGGCGAGGGAGGCTCGTCCGACGGCGAGCTCACGTTCCGAAAGTGCTTCGATGGCCTCCCGAACGCGTTCGTCGTTCCGGGCATCGGCGGCGATGCGCAACATCGCCCACCGCGGCACGACGGAGGTCGGGCTCTTCGCGGCGGCCCGCCGGCACGCGTCGAAGGCGAGGCCGACGTCGCCGGCCTCCCGGGCCGCGTAGGCGGCGCGAACGAGCAGTGGCTCGGCGATGCGTGCGTCCTCAGCGCCGTCGCCGGCGTCGATCAGGAGGGCCGCAAGCTCCGCTTCGGAACCCTCCGCTCGGAACGCTTCTTCGAGCAAGGTGCGCACGTATTCGTCGCCCGGGGCCCTGGCCATGGCCTCCCTGAGCAGGGCCGCGGCCCCGGTGAAATCGCCGGCCCGTCCGAGGGCCCGGCCGGCGGCGGCGCGGTGACCGAGGGCGAGGTCGACGTGCCCCGCGCTTTCGGCTCGGGCCTCGAGGGTGAGGTGAGCGCTGGCGGCGGCGTTTAGGTCGCGCGCCTCGAGGGCCGAGAGTCGCTGCACATAGCCCGCCCACGAGGGCCTCGCCTCGTCCTCGGCCAACGCCAGGAGGGCCTCCGCCGCGGCATTTCCGTCGCTCCCGGCGCCCTTGCTTCGCAGGCGGCGGTACCTCTCGTAGGAGAGCGTGCCCCGCTCCTCCGCGGAGAGCTCGGGCGAATCGAGCAGCCCCTCGACGGCGACCATCGTGAGGGCGTCGTCGCGCAGGTAGAGCGCCGCGCCGTGGCAGTCGCGCAGCACGCTCGTCAGCGCCGAACCGGCGTTCGCTGCGTCGACGTAGAGCTTGCTGGCGTGGGCCTGGTCTCCCAGCTCATAGGCTGCGATACGCGCGGCCCGCCACAGGAGCCGTTGTCGGTCCGGGGCATTCGGCGCTCTGGCGGAGTTCGTGAGCCAGGCGATGCGTTCGCCGGGGCTCGCGCTCGTGTGCAGCTCTTCTTCGAGCAGGGCGGTGGCGACCACCGACCCGGGGTCTGCCGCGACCGCTGCCGTGAGGGCGTCTCGCCGGCTTCGTTGGTTTCCCTTCCGTGCGGCGAGATCGGCGATGCGCAGGTGGACCGCCGCCGCCGTCGGTCCGCCGGAGGCGGTGAGCAATTGCGCTTCGCGCTGGGCGTTGCCGAGGTCGTCGAGGCGCTCGTAGACGGCGAGGCGTTCGTAGCGGAGTAGGAGGTCGTCGGGGGAGAGCTGGATCGCCCGGCCGATGGCTGAGAGCGCACCCTTTCCGTCGTCCTCCGAGAGCAGCAGCCCCGCGACTTCCCGGAGGAGGGCGCTCGCGACACCCTTCGCGTCGCGTTCGTCGGCGAAAGGCGGGAGCTCCCCGGCCGAGAGCCCTTGGCCCACCGCTTCGCCCTTGGCCCGGCGTTCGGCGATGGTCGCCAGGCGCTCCATCACTTCGATGCGGTCGTGCACCAGGCCATGATTGCGACTCAGGCGCTCGAGCTGCCCGAGGATGCGGGCCTGCTGCTTGGAGCCGCCGGAAGCGCCGCGGAGCATCTCGAGGGCTCCCGTCAGGTCGCCGGCGTCTTTTCGGTCGAGGGCACCTTCGAGGAGCAGGACGCGCTTGGTAACCGGGTCGTGTTCGTACTCGGCACGGGTGGCCACCACCTTCGCCGCGGCGTCGGTGTCGCCATTCGCTCGGAGCGTGCGCTCGAGCATCAGGGAGGTGGTGAGATTGCCCGGTTCCCGGCCGAGGATGCTGACGTAGAGGGCGCGGGCTTGCTTGCCCCGGTCGAGCCTGTCTTCGAGGAGTGTGGCCTGGGCGAGCATCGCCGAGACCTCTTCGGCCGGGTTTCCCGCGACCTTCGCTTCGGCCGCGAGCAGGTCTCCGAGGAGCTTCGTCTCGCCGCGTTCTTCATAGAGGCGGATGAGGGCGAAGAGGGGGAGGCGAAAGCTCGTGCTCGACTTCCGCGCCGCGTCGTAGTCGCGGATCGCCCCCTCGAGGTCGCCGCTGACCTCGAGGGCGTGAGCCAACTCGTAAAGCAGCACGGCCTTCGTCGCGCGATCACGGACGGCGGAGAGCTCCGCGCGCAGCGTAGCCACGCGTGTCTCTCCGCTCTCCAAACTGGTCCCCTCCGCGTCGTCCACGCGGCCTCAGTCTACACTAAACAGTCCCGCCTGGAGCGCGATCCACGGCGCGAGGTCGGCAAGAAGGCGGGGGGCGACGCCAGTCGACCGGAGCCAGATTGACTACCGAATCTGGCCTCGCTTGTGGCTCACGCTCCATCCAACACTGTTTGGGAGGCCGCGTTTAGATCCGCGGTCCCGCGTGGCGGATCTCTTCGCTCGCGACGTCGTCGTACTTCTTGAAGTTCTCGGCGAAGAGGTGGGCCAACTTATTGGCTGTATCGTCGTATTTGGCCTTGTCGGACCAGGTGTTCTTCGGGGTCAGGACCTCTGTGGGGACGCCCTCGCAGCTCGTCGGCACGTGCACGCCGAAGATCGAGTCCCGGACGGTCTCGGTCTTCGCCAGGGACCCGTCGTGGATTGCATCGACGATGGCCCGGGTGTGCTTGAGGCTCATGCGCTTGCCGGTGCCGAAGGACCCGCCGGTCCACCCGGTGTTGACCAGCCAGACGTTTGCGTCGTGCTTCTTGATGCGCTCCGCGAGGAGCTCTGCGTACTTCGTCGGGTGCCAGACCAAGAAGGGCCCGCCGAAGCAGGGCGAGAAGTCCGGGATTGGGTCGGTGACGCCCATCTCGGTCCCCGCGACCTTCGCCGTGTAGCCGCTGATGAAGTGGTACATGGCCTGCTCGGCGGTGAGCTTGGAGACCGGGGGCAGCACGCCGAAGGCGTCGCAGGTCAGGAAGATGACGTTCTTCGGGTGACCGCTGACGCAGGGGATCTTCGCGTTTTCGATGTATTCGATCGGGTAAGAACCGCGGGTGTTCTTGGTGATCGACGTGTTCGTATAGTCGACGAGGTGGCTGTGGGGCTCGTAGACGACGTTTTCGAGGACCGAGCCGAAGCGGATCGCGTTCCAGATGTCGGGCTCCTGCTCCTTGGAGAGGTCGATCATCTTGGCGTAGCAGCCGCCCTCGATGTTGAAGACACCATCATCGGTCCAGCAGTGCTCGTCATCACCGATCAACTCGCGCTTCGGATCCGCCGAGAGGGTCGTCTTGCCCGTCCCCGACAGGCCGAAGAGGATCGAGGCTTCGCCGCCATTGCCCTCCGTAGCCGAGCAGTGCATCGAGAGGATGCCCTTCTTCGGCATGAGGTAGTTCATGATCGTGAAGACGCCCTTCTTCATTTCACCGGCGTACTCGGTGCCGAGAATCACGAACTCTTTCTTGGCGAAGTTCAGCGAGACGCTGGTCTTCGAGGTCATGCTGGTGGTGTGGCGGTTGGCCGGGAACCTGCCCGAGTTGAAGACGATGTAGTCCGGCTCGCCGAAGTCCTCGAGCTGCTCCGGGGTCGGGCGGATCAACATGTTGTGCATGAAGAGGGCGTGGTAGGCCCGGGCGCAGATGATCCGCACCTTGATCTGCTGCTTCGGGTCCCAGCCCGCGAAGCCGTCGACGCAGTAGAGGAACTCGCGCGTATTGAGGTAGTCGAGGGCGCGCTCTTTGTTGATCTCGAAGACTCGCTCTTCGAGCTTGATGTTTACCGGGCCCCACCAGATGTCGTCGCGGGTCGAGGGTTCGTCGACGATGCGCTTGTCCGTCGGGCTGCGTCCGGTCTTCTCACCGGACAACGCCACGAGGGCGCCGGTCGACGCGATCGCGGTTCCCCTCTCGTTCCGCAGGCCTGCTTCGTACAGAGCGGCCGGCGAGGCGTTGCGGATGATTGTCTTAACTTCGATGCCGTGCTTTGCGAGCGAGAAACCGTCTGCCATGACTTCCTCCGGGGGTTCGCGGGGACAGGGATTAGGCCGCTGTTTCGTTCCTTTATCAAGCGGCGCCGTGTCAGAGCGCACGGACCACGAGGTGGTAGGAACCACTTTCCCC
>JAFDCW010000895.1 GCA_019312705.1 Deltaproteobacteria bacterium | reverse complement strand
CAGGCCGACACGCAGGACGCCAAGGACGCCAAGGACGCCAAGGACAGGATCACCACCATCATCAGTTCACAACGCATCGGCTCCCCCTCGATTCCGACTCAAACGCTACACGATCCGCTCCGCGACGGCCATGTCGGGGTCGTCACCACGGCCTCCGGGATCCTCCGCCGCGCCGGCGTAGAGATCGGAAAGCGACGCTTCATTCAGGACCCGAGTCCTACGGAACGACTCGGTCGTCGCCGACGTCTGTGTGCTTCACGCCCTCTGGTTCGATCGCGGCGAGCTCGAGCGCTTCATGTTCGTGCTCGCTCGCGAAGGCGAAGGGAGCCGTACGGCGCTGCGCCCACTCATAGCGAAGCACTTTCCCCCGGAGCCAGAGTAGGTTCGGTCAGCGAACCGTCCCCACTTCGTGGTACCAGCGTCCCATGGCTCGGATGTCGTCGACGTGGCTCGTACACGCTGTAGTTTCCTCGGTCTTTTGGCCTGTCTTCTTCGCGTCTTTGCTCGGTGGCTGCGAGCAAACCTGCCTCGACGAGGACGGGCATTGCACCGTGTCCACGCCCTGTGAGGCTCTTGCGTTCACCTGTCCCTCGCCGACGGCGACCGTGTTCACCCTCGGGGTGGGCGACCCGGTCGTGGGCGGAGTGGATGCCCTGGCGGCCCCGGGGGATGTGGTGCTGTCAAACGGCGTCATCTCCGCCGTGATCGACGCCCTCGACCATCCGCACTACGTCGCCCCAACCGGTGGGCAGCTCCTCGACCTGGTGAGCGCGAGCGGCGACAACGATTCGCTCACCCACCTCTTCCACGCCGTCGGTCTGCTCCCCGGTGACAGCTTCCACTACGAGCGCATGACGACGACCCAGGGCGAGGGCTACGCCGCGGTCCAGGTGCACGGACGCCTCGACGGATACGACGATGTCCGTGTCGTGACGCGGTACGAGATTCGACCGTGCGAGCCCGGCATCCGGGTTCGCACGGAGATCCAGAACCGCGCGGTAGAAACTCGGATCTGGGCGCTCGTCGATGCCTGGTACTGGAGCGGCCGGGAGGTCATTCCGTTTTCGCCGGGTGTAGGGCGCGGCTTCGAACAGCCCGGCATCGTCGACACGGTCGAGGACTCGTGGGAGCAGCAGCCCTTCATGCTCGCCGGCTCCCACGGCGAGCGCCCGGCGACCTACCTCGAGGTGGCGTGCAACGAGGAGGAGCTCTACGGCTTCCACTCGGACCAGATCTCGGCGGTGGGCACCGAGCCGCGCATCGTCCAGCCCCGGAGCTACGAAATCTTCGAGCGCTTCATCGGCGTCACCGAGGGGAGCGCCCTCGGCCCCGCGAGCGACGTGGCCCTCGAGCTCCGCCGTCAGCTTCACGACGAGCAGTACGCGGTGGTCCGCGGGCAGGTCGACGGAAGGGCCCTCGGGGACGAAGTCAGGGCCTCGGTGGAGATCTCCCAAGGCACCGGCGCCATGGCCGCGGAGGACCGGGCGGCCTTCACTCAGGTGGTACCCGGGGCGGATGGCTCCTTCTCGGCGCGCGTGCCCCGGGGTCACACCTATCACGCTCAGCTCTTCAACTTTGGCCGGCCCGGTGACAGCGCCGAGGTGACGGTGGGCAGCGCCGCGACCGAAGCGGAGTTCGGCACCCTGACCGCCGAGGACCCGGCCGAGCTCGAGCTCTCGGTATTGCTCGAGGGGTCGGCCGACTTTGCGCAGGTCTTCGTCCGGCCCGCCGACGAGGAGACGCGGCAGAGCGTATCGGCGCGCCTCTTCGGCAGCTTCTCGAGCACCCCTGCGTGCGCGCCGCTCCTCGGGGCGCCCCAGGGTGGTTCGCCGGCCTGTGATCGGGTGCTGGTCCGCGACACGGTGACGGTCTTGCTACCGGCAGGGTCCTACGACCTCTTCGCGACGGCGGGCCTCTTCGCGACCGTGGCCCAAGAGACGGTGACCCTCGCGCCGGGAGAGACCCGGGCAGTCGAGCTCAGCCTCAGCCGCCTCGACATCGCCCCGGCCGGCACCCTCGGGGCAGATTTTCACGTGCACGGCGGGGCGAGCTTCGACTCGACGGTGCCGGACTTCGACCGCGTGCAGGCGTTCCTCGCGGCCAACGTCGACGTCATCGCGGCCACCGACCACGACGCCGTGTGGGACTACGCGGATGCCCGGGCGGCGCTATCGGCGGACGACCGCATTCAGGTGATGGTCGGCCTCGAGACGACGGGGCACATCCTCTTCGACCTCACCCCGGGGGAGGACATCCCCCAGGTGATCGGACACTGGAACGTGTGGCCGATGCCTTTCGACGCGGCAGGCCCCTACCGAGGCGCGCCCTGGGATGAGTTGGTCGAGCCCGGTGCGCTCTTCGACCGCTTCGTGCAAGCCGGTTGGCCCGAGGAGTCGGGGGTGATCCAACTCAACCATCCGTGGTCCGAGGCGCAGTTCGGGCGCGACCTCGGCTTCCCCCGGGC
>JAFDCW010000190.1 GCA_019312705.1 Deltaproteobacteria bacterium | reverse complement strand
GCTTTTGTCCTGCGTTCGAAGGCGCGCTTCCGGGGTGAGGAGCGCGATCGCATTCATCAGATGCTCGGCCAGGTGGGCCTCGCCGGCTTCGAGGATCGCTACCCCGGGGAGCTCTCCGGCGGCGAGCAGCAACGCGTCGCCATCGCTCGGGCTCTGGTTACGGGCCCGACGGCGGTGCTCCTCGACGAGCCCCTCGCCAACCTCGACATCGCCACCAAGAACGAACTCGTGGCTCTGCTCGTCGAGCTTTTCCGGGAACGCGGCAGCACCGTTCTTCACGTGACTCACGATCCTCGTGAAGCCGCCGCCCTGACCGAAAGCGTCGCGATCCTCGAAGAGGGGCGCATCACCTATTCGGGTCGTCTCGATGAAATGCCCGACACCGGTTCGAGTTTCACGCTAGCGGTGCGGGGCGCTGCCGGAGCACGTGAGTGATCATCGCAGCGAGGTTCAGGCCCGTGAGCGCGACGATGCGAGTGAGCATGCCGTGCACGATGATCGCGGCCCAGGCCCACACCGCGAGGAATCCGTAGAGCAGGTCCCACCGAGGGTCGATCGCCGTCGCGGCGAGCACCGCCGCGACCCCAACGAAGGGTGCCATCGCGAGGCCGGCTTGCCAGAAGCGTAGGCTCGCATGCGCGCGCTTGCGCCGGCGATGACGGATGGCGAAGAGCGTGGCCGCGGGGTGCACGACGAAGAGGGCGAGCATCGCCGGCGCCGGGCCCCAGGTCACGAACAGGTCCGCCAATTCTGGGTCGAGGACGAGCCCAACCACGGGCAGGATGACCCCGAGCACCACGGCGCCGAGGATCGCGCGGCGTAGCCCGGCGGGAACCTCCCGGGACAGATAGAACATGGGCACGACCTGAAAGGAGACCCCCACGATCAAGAGCCCCACCCAGCCGAAGAGTCCGACGGCGAGGTGAGCACGGATGAAGAGCCACCGGTCGCCGGGGAAGCTCATGCCCGCGTGGCCGTGGGCCATCCAGACGCCGAGGAAGCCGACGCCGAGCAAGCTCAGCAGTGCGAGGCGCATGCCGTGAGCGGTCTCGGTCTTCGTCGGCGCGCGCAAGACCGCCCAGAGCGTTGGTGCGAGGAAGGTCACGATCGCCGGTCCGATGAGCCAGATGGCGGCTTCGACCATCGCCGGCGAGGGTAGGAGGAGCCCGGCGACCAGCGCACCAATGCCGATGACCATCGCCGCGAACACGGCGTGGGCGAGGCGTATGCCGCGCACTCGGGCGCCGATGACGACCGGGATCATCTGGTAGATGGCGCCCATCATCACCATCATCAGGAAGCCGAGGGTGCCGAGGTGGGTGAAAGCCACCGTGCCTGGGAGGAAGGGGCTGGTGAGTACTGCCGCGCCACTGCTCGCGAGCACCACGCCGGCGGCCGTCGCGAAGGCTGCGGCGGCCAGGAAGAAGGGGAAGATCACCGCGACCGGTGGCGCCTGGTCCAAGCTCAGGCCGCGCATTTCGCGCAGGCTCATCGCGTCCGCCAGATGGTGAGCAGGCCGCGGCCGTCGAGTTGTTTGCAGGCTTCGTGTTCGACGCCGCGTTCTGCCAGGCGGGGGAGCAAGATCCTCGGCACCATGGGCGTTCGGAAGTGGGCAGTCGCGCCAGGCTCGAGGGTGGTGGTCGCGGCGAGCACCCGCTCGAGCGGTAGGGGGGCTTCGAGGGAGGTCAGGTCGATCAGGTCCGCCGCGTCGGGGCCGAGGATCGTGACTTGGAACTCGCGGTCCCCGAGTTCTTCGATCTCGGCGCGGTAGCCTTCTTCGATCAGGAGCGTGCGCAGCGGCCGCGGTGCGAAGGGCGCCTGGACGACCGCCATGCCGTCCGGGCTGAGCCGCCCGAGCATCGAGCGGATCGCGCCCAGGGGATCGTCGCCCGCGTCCAGGATGGGGCGGACATCGAGCAACGCTAGGCGCAGGTCGGGGGCCTCGGGTACGGCCGCTAGACCCGCCGCCCCGTAGACGACGTTGCCAGGACCGAGCCCCGCCTCCCAGGAGCTCGACACGCGAGGCGCCCAGGATTCGAGGGCGTCGATGCGTCTGCCTCGGGCCCACTCGAGGAGCGTGCCCTGGATCAGGGCCATGATGAGCTGGGACGCGACGTCGGGGTCGACGTTGGACGCGACCTCGCCGCGCTCCCGAGCTCGCCGCACGAAGGTGGTGAAGAAGCTCCTCTGCATCGATACGAGGTGAGCGAGGCTGGCGTGGTAGACGCCCTCGTCGTTGCCAACCCCCTCGGCGAGGATCAGGCGTACGAGCCCCGGGTCCCGCGTGGCGTGTTCGAAGAGCAGCCCCACCAGGCCCCGCGCTCGATCGAGGGGCGCCGGGGTGCCTTCGAGGAGCGTGACGACGGCCGCCGACAAACGTTCCCGCAGAAGGTCGACGACCGCTTCGAGGATCGCGTCACGGCTGCGAAAGTGTCGAAAGAGCGCGGGCTGGCTCACGCCGACGTGGCGCGCAATCTGACGCGTGCGCAGGGCGTGCATTGGCGTGTCGGCGAGGAGCTCGAGGGCCGCCTCGGTGATCTGCGCTTTGCGGGGCGATGGGGGGGATGACTTTTCTCTCGGCACGACGAGCCTGGACGTTATCATGTGATAACGTCCGCGCATGTCCCAACTCGTACAGTTTTTCACCGAGGATCACCGCGCCTGTGACGTGCTTTGGGCGTCCGTCGAGGCTGCCGCCGACACCGGCGACGCTGCCGCCACGACGAGCGCCTGGAAGGCGTTTTTCGATGCCATGGAGCGGCACTTCCACATGGAAGAAGACGAGCTCTTCCCGGCCTTCGAGAAGGCGACGGGCATGCACGGCGGCGGTCCCACCATGGTGATGCGCGCCGAGCATAAGCAGATGCGCGCGCTGATGGGCCAGATGAACTCCCTCGCCACGGCCGGCGACTTCGGTGAGCTGGTCGATCAAGGCGACACCCTCCTGATGCTCATCCAGCAGCACAACGCCAAGGAGGAGGGCATGCTCTATCCGATGGCCCAGCAGCACCTCGCGGCGGGCTGGGATACGCTGCGCGCGCGGCTCCCGGACTGACGTCCGTCGGGGCTGACTGGGCTAGCGCGGCACGCGCGCCTGCAGCGCCTCGATGGTCTTTGCCGGGTCGAGGTAGTCGTCCAGCTTGCGCTGGACGTACTGCCTTCCGCCGAGCTTCTCGGCGAGGAATCCGGCCTTCACTTCGGCCTTCACCCGGCGGTCGCCGATGCGGACCCGGCCTTCGAACTTCACGCCCTTGACCCGACCTGAAAGCGTGACCTCGTCCCCGGTCCAGGTCGACGCGATGCCGTGCCTGGCATGCCAATAGTCGGCCAGCGCGCGCAGCCGCGCCCGCGCTTCGTCGTCGTCGAAATCGTATGGCCGGTCGAGCTGCATCATGGCGACGAGAGTCTAGCGCACATCTCATGACCCCATCCAAACCCGTCCAGCGGTCCAGCCCCCTATTCGTTCGAATAGTAGGCGCAGCCGAGGGCCTCGGCGTGGTGGGCGAGGGCGTCGTCGAGGGCATCTGGCGGCAAGGTTTCGTGCTCTTCGGGCCATACCCGGTCGACGACGAGGGTGTCTCCGTCAACGTGGGCCTCGAGGCGCCCGACGAGGCGGCCACGGTGCAAGAGCGGGCAGACGTACCAGCCCCACCGGCGCACGGACTTGGGTTTGTAGACCTCCCAGATGTATTCGAAGTCGAAGATCTGTTTTACGAGCTTCCGGTCCCATAGCAGCGGGTCGAGGGGCGCGAGTATGCGCATTCGACCGTCGAGCGCCGCCCGCCGTCGATCGCGGAAACCGGCCGGGGCGAGGTAGGGCCGTCGGGAGCCTTCGATGGTGACCTCTTCGAGGAAGCCTTCGGCAATCAGGGCATCTGGAAGCTCGGTCGTGCGCGCGTCCCGCAGCATCGACCAGCAGGGCCCGCCGGCCCGGGCGAGGAAACCGGCGGCCTCGACGCGTTCCAGCAGCGCCCACCGTTCGAAGGGCAGGGCGGGGGCATCGTGGACCGCGGGAAGAGCGCGCTCCGGGATATCGAAGCGTTTTCCTGCGGGCGTGCGCTCCGAGACGATGACCCGGCACTGGGTCCACAGGACTTCGAGGGCCATCGCCGTCGCCTTGCTGGTCCCTTTCCATCCACTCCAATCGAGAGGGCGGACCTGGCCATGATCGGTCAGCTCCCGAGCTGTGATCGGGCCCCGGGCGGCGACCTCGGCCTCGACGCGGTCGATGACCGCCGCGTCGAGGCGTTCGAGGCGCGTGCCGAGTCTCCACCAGGGTGTCTGGACCGCCTGGTCACGGTAGTGGGGATAGGCCGACGCCGGCAGGATGCAGCGCTCCTTCGCGAAGTGCTCGAAGGCGTGACCCGGCATCGTATGCCGATAGACATCCCCTTTGGAGATGCCATCGACCCGCGCGAGGGCGACGAGGTCGGCGTTTGTGCCGATGGCGTCCAGGGGGTCGAGTTGAATGCACCGGAGGTCGCGGAGCATCGATCGCACGCCCCGAGGGCCCCGGTACCTGCGTCCCGTGAGCCCCAGATGCGTGAGCAGATGAAGCCGGGCTTCGTCGCGTGAAATGCGGACCATTGCAGCGGGATCAGCCGAAGTAGATGATGACGACGACCGCAACCAAGTAGGCGAGGCCGTTCGCGAGGAAGAGCCGGTCCCGGAGCATGTCCTCGGTGGGGCTCTCGGCCGTGTTTCGGCGCTGCACCAGGTGCAGGAAACGCAAGACTCCCAACGCCGGCATCAGGCTCGTCACGACGAGAAAGTCGGTGCCGAAGGCCTCCCGGGTCGACGGGTCGAGGGTGTACCCGACGTAGGTCGCCACCGCGGCGAGGGCAGTGCCGTAGAGCAGAAAGGTGAGGGTGCGCTCGCTGTAGTTTGCGAGGACCGAGCGCTGTTTTTCGGCACCCTTGCCCTGCATCAGCTCGTGCATGCGCTTGCCGAAGCCCAGGAAGGACGCGAGGAGGAAGGTGGCGATCAGCACGTAGGCGCTCGCGGGCACGTCGGCCGCGTAGGCGCCGGCGAGGACCCGGAGCTCGAACCCCGTCGTGATGCACAGCACGTCGATGTAGGCGATGTGCTTCCAGCTCTTCGAGTAGAAGAAGTTGAGCACCAGGTACCCGGCGATAGCCCCCGCGACCTGAGGCGAGAGCCAGTAGCCGAAGCCGACCGCGGTGGTCGCCAGGACGATGGCGGCGTTCCGGGCGGTGTGCAGGGGGAGCTCGCCGCTTGCGATCGGTCGATTCCGCTTCACCGGGTGGGCCTGGTCCGCCTCGACGTCGGTGAGGTCGTTGAGCAGGTAGACCGTGCTCGACGCCAGGCAGAAGAGCCCCATGGCCAGGCCCGCCGGTAGGGCGCGGTCCGCCTCGAAGAGATCCCGAGCAAAGACCAGGGGGGCGAGAACAAAAATGTTCTTCACCCACTGATGAGGCCGCATCGCCTTCAGGAGCCCGGCCCACATGGCGGCCGAATATAGCCCGCATTTCTGCTGGGTCCACGAACTTGCCGCCGAAGCTCATTCCTTCGGAATCGGACGGAACAAAGTGGCCCTCGCCCTTGTCCGTCTCGACGCGGGGCATTTCGGATTCGGTTCCACTGGTTTAGGCTCCCGGCCTCCTTCGATGCGACCAATTTTCAACGATATTTCGCGGCCCGCCTCTACGTTCATCCTGGCGGCCATCCTGCTCTTCGGGCTGCTCGCCGCCGGCGCTCCGGCCTTTGCGGACAATCCCTTCGACGCGTACCAGACCGAACTCGGGCGTCAGGCATCGCAGCAGGGGCGCCGTCCGGACGGGGTGCTTCCGCTCCTCCAGCTGTGGCGCGGCTATCCTTGGGCCGACGGCGAGGTCACTCGGGGTGAGCTCGAGCGCCTCGCGGCGGACCGTCGTCTGTCGGTGCCCCGGCGAGCCTATGCGGGGGGGCTCCTCGGGCGGGCCCAGCTGCGCAGGGGAGACTCCGCGGCTGCGGCGCAGACGACGCGCGACCTCGGGTACGTCACCGACTTCCGGGTCATCGGCTCCTTTGACGACGAAGGCAAGCGGGGCTTCTCCGCCGAGCTTCCTCCGGAGGCCGAGCGCAATGCGCCGTGGGATCCGTCGGCCCACTACAGCGGCAAAGAGCGCCAGGTGAGCTGGCGCCCCTATCCCGCCGAGACGACGCACTTCGGGTTCGTGAACTTCGACGCTCTCTTCCGTCCCTTCGAGTCGGCCTGCGGCTTCGCCGAGACCTTCGTCGAGGTCGACCGCGCCCGGCCCCTCACCCTCTGGGTCGGCAACGGCGGCGCCACCAAGGTCTATTGGAACGGCGAGGTGGTCCTCGAAGACGAGATCTACCGGCAGCCCGACCCGGACCGCCACGTCGCGACGGTGGCTGCCCACGAGGGGTGGAACCGTCTCCTCGTGAAGCTCTGCGTCGCGGACGCGACCTGGGGCTTCTACCTGCGCATCGGAGACGCGACCGGTGCCCCGGCTGCTGGAATCACCGTCGATGGATCGGCCCATCACGACGTGCCCGCGGGGCCCCCGGCCGGCGTACGACTGCCCCGGCGCCCCCTTCGCTCGGAGCTCGCCGCCCTCGAGGCCGCGGCCAGCGGCCCCCGGGCCCGTCCCGAAGCCCTCGAGGCCCTCGCCCGCTTTCTCGCCTTCACCGGCGCGGATGATCCGGTCGAGCGCCAAGCCCAGCAGCTCGCCGCTCGGGCGGCGGACGCGAGCCCCACCGTCGGGCGCTTGGTACTCGCCGCGAGCCTCGCCAACGAACGCGGCGAGATGCAGCGCTTCGCAGCGCAGGCCCACGAGGTCGCCCCGGGCGATCGCGAGGGGCAACTGCTGCACGCGCGCATGATTGCCGGGGGGCCGAGCCCCGAAGACGCCCTCCCGCTCCTCGATGCCCTCGCCGGTGAAGACCGCGTCTCGATGCAGGCGGGGCTGCTCCGGGCTCAGCTCCTCGGGCGCCTCGAACTCACCGACGCGGCCCTGGCCCAGGCTGCGGCCCTCGCCGAGCGTGCCCCCACCGCCCCCGGTTTCCTCAGCGCCTGGGCCCACCACGCCGAGTCCGCCGAGCGGGCCGACGAGTCCATCGAAATCCGCCGGCGCCTCGTCGCCGCACGCCATGACGCGACCCGAAGTCGTCGCGTGCTCGCCCTCGATGCTCTGCGCCGGGGCGACCGGCGAGCCCTCGACGAGCAGCTCGATGCGTTGGCGACCCTGGTCCGAGACCAGGGCTCCGCGGACCTCTTTCTGAGTCGCATCTACGAAGGCCTCGGTGAAAACGATCGCGCCCTCGAGGCCCTGCGCCGGGCGAGGACCCGAGCTCCGGAGGACGCGACGGTGGTCGCCGCCGAGGGGCGCATGTTGCTCCGGAGCGGGCAGACCGACGCCGCAGCCCAAAGCCTCCGGCAGGCCCTCGCCCTGCGCCCCCAGGACGCCGAGACCCGGGAGCTCCTCGAGCAGCTCGAGCCCGAAGAGCGCCGCGACGAGGCCTTCGCCGTCGCGCGGCCCGAACTCCTCGCACGACGCACCGAGAGCAACGGCTATCCCGTGACGATCCTCCAAGACCTCACGGTCAACACGGTCTTCCAAAACGGCCTCGGTTCGAACTTTCGCCAATACGCGGCCCAGGCCCACGACGACCAGGGGGCGCGCCAGCTGCGCACGTACTCGATTCAGTTCGACCCGGACACCCAGCGCATCGATATCCGCGCCGCTCGGGTCTACAAGCGCGGCGGCGGGACCCTCGAGGCCACCCAGACCTTCGAACGGCAGCTCGGCGAGCCCTGGTACCGCGTCTACTACGACACCCGGGCCCTGGTCGTAGTCTTCCCGACCATCGAGCCCGGTGACACCATCGAGCTTCAGTACCGCATCGACGACGTCGCCCATCGCAACCTCTTCGCCGACTACTACGGTGACCTGACCTACCTTCAGGGCTTCGCACCGATCGTCCGCCAGGACTACGTGCTCATGACCCCGACCTCCCGGGAGTTCTTCTTCAGCGAGCCGCGCCTCCTCGGCCTGGTCCATGACCAGACCGTCGAGGGCGAGACACGTATCGACCACTTCCACGCCGA
>JAFDCW010000894.1 GCA_019312705.1 Deltaproteobacteria bacterium | reverse complement strand
GCTCCGAACTCGCCGGCGATTGCGAGGCGTGTCCTTTGTTGCTCCTTCGCTCGGGGCGCCTGGACGGTGCCACCGTGCTCGACCGAGTAAAGGCTCGGCCCGCCGAGGCGGCGGGCGCGCCCGGCTACGCCGGCTGAAGGCCTTGACTGGGCCAGCGCACGGCGGCGCGGGGGCGGCTTCACGAGCGAAGGAGCTCCTCCATGCAGAAATTTCAGTGTTACCAACTCTCTTTGGGTGCGGTCCGGTTGGTGCGGCCGTTGATTGAGCGGATTGAAGTTCATGACCGGGATTTGGGCCGGCAGTTGCGGCGATGTCTAAGTAGCGTTCCATTGAATATCGCCGAGGGCAGTCGGTCCTCCGGCAGGAATCGACAAGCCCGATACGCCAACGCGATGGGCTCGGCGCCGGTAGTGCCTTTTGCGCTCCCCTCAACAAGAAGGCGCCACGAAAGGCGGCCCGAGGCGGGAGCGCGACGCAGTCGTGCCGAGCCGGCAGGCCGACTGTGGCGGCGCCGGTAGTGCCGCTCCCGCCGCGCCTACTCTAACGCGCCGAGCACCGAGCTCTTCACCGCCTCGTACTCATTCGGTAGCTCCACCGGCCGATTCGCGTTCCTGCTGCTGACGCCTTCGATCGCGCTGTCGTGATAGCGAACCTTGAAGTCCGTGAACTTCAGCCCGCTCGCCGTCGAGATGACCACGACCTTCTGGCCGCCCTCGATGGTCCCCTTGGCGACTAGCTTCTCGAGCGCGGCGAGGGCGACGCCGGTGTGCGGGCAGGTGTACGCGCCGGTCCGGTCGGCCGCGGCCGAGGCCTCCGCGAGCTCTTCTTCGGTCGCCTGTTCGACGATGCCGTCGTATCGCTCGAGGGCTCGGATGGCGCGGCGGATCGAGACTGGGTTGCCGATGCGGATCGCGCTCGCCTGGGTCGCCCCGGCGGTCATCGCCTCGAACGAATCCCATCCCTTTTGGTACGCCCGGTAGAGCGGGTTGGCCTGGGCGGCCTGGGCGACGCAGATGCGGGGCCGAGTCTTGGTCAGGCCGAGCTCCATCATCATGTCGAGGCCCTGGGCGAGGGCCGCGACGTTGCCGAGGTTGCCGCCGGGGATGATGAACCAGTCGGGCACGTTCCAGTCGAACTGCTGGGCCACTTCGATACCAACGGTCTTCTGTCCCTCGAGGCGCAGGGAGTTCATCGAGTTGGCGAGGTAGACCCCGGGCTCTTTCGCCAGCTTCTTCACGATTTCCATGCAGCCGTCGAAGTCCGTGTCGACGGCGCAGACCTTCGCCCCGTTGGCCAGCGGCTGCACGAGCTGCGCCGTCGTGACCTTACCCTGCGGCAAGAGGACCACCGAGCGGATGCCGGCCGCAGCGCAGTAGGCCGCGAGGGCGGCGGAGGTGTCCCCGGTCGAGGCGCAGGCGATAGCGCGAATCGGCACGCCGTCCGCGACCATCTGCTTCACGACGCTCACCAGGACCGTCATGCCGAGGTCCTTGAACGACCCGGTGTGGCTGTTGCCGCAGTTCTTGATCCACAGGTCATCGAGGCCGAGGCTCTTGCCGTAGCGCTCGGCCCAAAAGAGATTGGTGCCGCCCTCGGCCATCGAGACGACGTGCTCGTCCCGGAGCCCCGGGGCGACCCACTCTTTCTTGCCCCAGACGCCGCTCCCGTAGGGCCACTGGGTGCTCATCCACCGGTCGTCGAAGAGCTTCTTCCACTCTTCGGCGCTCCGGTCCCGGAGGGCCTCGACGTCGTGGGCGACCTCGAGGAGTTCGCCGCACTTTTCACATTGGTAGATGACCTGGTCGAGGGCGTAACGCCCCTCGCAGCCGGCCATGCATCGGAAGCTCGCGCTGTACGCCATGGGGCGCGAACGTATCAAAAAATCGCCCTCGAAGGGGCGGCGGCGGTTGCCCGGAACTATTCGACGAGGATGGCTTTGCCGCCCCGCCGCGGGTCTCCGAAGGCCTCGTAGGTCCCGTCGGGCTTCTTCAATACGGTGTGCACGCCGCCGAAGAAGAACGCCCGGTCCGGGAACGGAAAGACCTCTTCGAAGGAGGGCTCGAGGACGGCGATCACGGCATCCGGTGCGTCGAGGCCTTCGAGTTCGACCCAGGCCTCGCGGGTCTCGGCGTGGACTCGCGGCGCTCGGACAGCTTCCGCGAGGTCTTGGTTGCAGCAGGCGATGCGGTAGAGGACCTGGCTCACGGAGCTGCGGATGCGGTTAGCCCCGCCGCTGCCGAGGGCGAGGACTGGCTCGCCGTGGTGGAACGCGATGGTCGGGGCGACCATGGTCTGGAGCCGTTCGCCCGGGTGGTGCAGGTGGAAGCCGTGGGGGTTGATGTCTTCCTCGCCGAGGAAGTTGTTCATCTGGATGCCGGTCCCGGGGATGAGGTGGCCGCACCCTTCGCCGTTGGTCAGCGTGATCGCGGCGGCGCCGCCGTCGATGTCGAGGACGCTGATGTGG
>JAFDCW010000189.1 GCA_019312705.1 Deltaproteobacteria bacterium | reverse complement strand
TGAGTCCGCCGCCGGACTTGAACCAGCAGCAGCAACAGCAGCAGCAACAACAGCAGAACCAGAACCAGCAACAACAGCAGCAACAGCAACAGCAAGACTCGAACGACGGTGCGCCGTCGCCGAGCCCCGCGCCGATGGCGGTGGTCGTGCTCTACGACGACTACGAACCGCCCTCCCAGGGGTTCTACTTTCGGCAGGAGACGTGGAGCGAGTGGAACGGCTCTCGCCTCGTGGCCTCGGAGGTCTCCGGCGTCGATGAAGACACCCTCGACGCCTTCCCCAATCGACGGACCGCTGTCTCCCCACCGCCCGAGGGCGCGCGGCAGGTCGTTCGTGGTCGGGTCGCCATGCTCGTCGAGCACCAACACCCCTTCGCCCTCGAGGCGCCTGTGTCGTTCCGGCCGGTGGGCAACCCCAACCCGGACCGCTTCGTGCGCGCCTATGAGTTCGAGTCCCTCGCTCAGTCAGCCGCCTATCCGGACCTCATCGGCCGGAACGCCGGTGACCCCGAGTGGTCCGACGAGGTGCGAGATCTCTACCTCGCGCAGCACTCGGACCCGCGGATAGCCGAGCTCGAAGAGCAGATCCTCGAGGAGTCCAACATTCCCCCCGCCATGGGCGAGGACCCCTTCGCCCGGGCGCTGTCGACCAAGCTCTGGCTCGATCGTGAGCTCATCTACTCGACTCGCGAGCGCCACGCCGGGGTCGACGACCCGACCATCGATTTTCTCTTCGGCAGCCGCATCGGTTACTGCGTTCACTTCGCCCACGCCGCGGTCTTCCTCTATCGCGCGGCCGGGGTCCCCGCTCGCGTGGGGACCGGCTACATGGTGCCGGCGGAGAACCGTCGCGGTGGCTCGTCGATCCTCGTCCGCGGCGCCGACGCCCACGCCTGGCCCGAGATTTACCTCGAAGGGGTGGGGTGGGTGGTCCTCGACATCGCCGCCGAGCGCAACCTCGATGATCCGTCCCAGCCCCTCGACGAAGACATGCAGCGCATGCTCGGCGAGATGGCTCGGGAACAGCCCGCGGACCCGGAGCAAGAGATCCGCGACGAAGAACCGAGCGAGGCCTTCGAGCTCCCGGCGCCGCTTTGGGCGATCGCCCTCATCCTTGCAGGGTTGGTGCTCCTGGTCCTCTACTCCATCAAGGTCTGGCGCCGCCTCGCGCCGGTCTTTGCATCCACGAAGGCCATGCCTCGGGTCGTGTACCGCGCCTACCTCGATCGCCTCGCGGAGGTCGGGCTCAGCCGGGGCTTCGGCGAAACCCGGGAGTCCTTTGCGAAGCGCGCAGCGGGCCTGTCGCCAACCTTTGCCGAGATGACGCGGCTCCACGTCGCCGCTCGTCTCAGTGACCCGGGGGCACCGGCCGAGGGCCGCCCCCACCTCGACCGCAGCCGCTGGAAAGAACTCGGGTCCGAGATTCGCAGCGAGCTCAGCGGCACCGTCAAGCTCTGGCGCCGTCTGGTCGGCATCTTTCACCCAGTGTCATTCCTCGACGCCCGATAGGTAGAGAACATGGAAAACGACTTCCAGCAGAGTGAGCACATCACCTACGAGCCCGCGCCACGAATCAGCGACCTGCAAGGGGCGTACGGGGTCGTCACGCGCATTCGAGACCGGCTGCGCACGGCAGTCCTCGGCCGCGACGAGGTGATCGAGCTCGTGGTGATAGCCCTCCTCGCCGATGGCCACGTGCTCCTCGAGGACTACCCCGGATCCGGCAAGACGACCCTCGCCAAGGCTCTCGGGGACTCCATCATCGATGACCTCCCCGACGACGACATCGTCACGATACGCCGTATCCAGTTCACCCCGGACCTCCTGCCGTCGGATGTCACCGGCACGACCATCTTCGACCCGAATACGAATCGGTTTTTCTTTCGTCCCGGCCCCGTCTTCGCGCACGTGGTCCTAGCCGACGAGATCAACCGAACCTCGCCCAAGGTCCAGTCGGCGCTGCTCGAGGCCATGGGCGAAAAGCAGGTCACCGTCGACAACCGCACCCGGGCCCTCGACCCTTTCTTTTTCGTCATCGCGACCCAGAACCCCCTCGACCTCTCGGGCACCTTTCCGCTCCCCAGCGCGCAGCTCGACCGCTTCCTCTTCAAGATCCGCATGAACCACATCTCCCGGGACGCCGAGCTCCAGGTCCTGGCGAGCCTGAAGCAGCGGCGAGAGGGAATCGGCTCCGACCTGCCTCGGGTCACGCGCACCGAGATCCTCGACGCCCGGGCAGTCGTCGAGAACGCGGTGCACCTCGACCCCGCGATTCGGGAGTGCCTCGTCGACATCGCGAACAAGACCCGGGCGGACCCGCGGGTCCTCCAGGGCGCATCGACCCGCGCCCTGGTCCTGATGATCCCTGCTCTTCAGGCTCGCGCGCTGAGCCAGGTGCGCGACCACGTCACGGCCGAGGACATCCACGCGCTCGGGACCTACGTCTTCGGCCATCGCCTCGAGCTCGCCCCGGGGGGGGATACCCTCGAGACGGTGGTGCACGAGTGCATGGCGGAGCCCCTAGAGCGGCTAGCCCGCGCGACGATGCAGAAATAGTTCCATGGGTCCCCTTCTCGACAGCCTTCGGCGCGTTCGGCTTTTCGTTTCGGCGAAACGGTCCCGGACGGTCCTCGCCTCGGTGGCCGCGGCGTGGGTCGTCTGTGTCGGCGTGCTGGCGCTCATGCCCGAGGCGACGGCGCAGACCGGGGCGGGGGCGTCGGCTGCGCGCACCGACGTCGAGGTCGAGGCGCTTCGCCTCTACTCCGAAGAGAAGCTGGTCGGCGCCCGGACGAAGGCCGAGGAGGCCCTCGCCGCGGACGACGACAGCCTCGTTGGTCATTTTGTTCTCGGCCAGGTGCTGCGGGAGGCCGAAGGTTCCCTCGCGCGCTCGATGTTTCATCTCGGCCGCGCCCGGGAACTCTACGAGACGACCTGGGTCGCTTCGTCCCGCTCCGATGGCGCTCCCTGGGAGCTGCACCGCGACACCCTCTATGCCATTCAGGGCCTCGCCGGAGAGATGGAACTCTACGACTACCAGCTCGAGATCCAGGGCTATCACGACTACCTCTACGATCCGGACCTGCTCGCGGAGCACGCGTGGCCGCTGATCGGTCTCGGCCGCTACGACGAGGCCCGGGACTTTGCGCTCCGGGCGACGAAGGCGCGGCGGGACCCGTGGATGCGCTCGTCCGGGCTCAATGCGCTCTGTGCCGTCGAGGGCGAGGCCGGCAGACGCCACCCATGGCTGGAGGCCTGCCTCGCGGCCGTCGAGAACGCTCGCGAGCGTCGCGGTACCGAGGACGAGGGGGCCCTGACGGTGCACGCCTTCAACGCGGCGCAAGCCGCCCGTTCGACCCTCTCCTTCGATCAAGCCGAGGCCCTTGCCCTCGAGGGCGCCCGGCGCCTCGAGTTCACCCCCGCCAACCCGTGGCGTCTCCTAGCGCGACAGTACCTCGACCAGGGGCGCATGACCGACGCCGCCGGGGCGCTCCGCGAGATGCAGCGCTGGCGACGGCGGCAGCCGGCCTATCTCCGGGACCAGGACCGGGCCGAAACCGACGTCGCTTTTGCGACCGTCATGCTCGTCGCTGGGGAGACCGACATCGCCGCCCGCGCCGTCGGCCGCGCGATCGACCAGCCCGACCGCCGGGGCCTCACCAGTTCTTCGGCGGAGCAGGCCGAGGGCGCTCACGCGTTGCTTCGGCGCGCCATCCTGCGCACCCAGGCCGAACGCGACGCCGAGCGTGCAGCGTTTGGCGGCGTCCTCGGGCAATTCGAGGGCGTTGCCCGCCGGGTCTTCGATGACTCGGCCCTCTTGGGGGACGAAGAACGCATCCGAGCGAGCCTCGCCGATGAACGACGCCTCGCGTTGACGTTCCGCTTCTACGTGAACGGCGGCCTCGAGCCCTTGTCCCCGTGGCTCGTCGGGGACCTCGTCGACGTGCTCGGGTCGGGGGTCGTCGCCGTCGCCATCCGCGAGGCGCGCATCCTCGAGGGACCGTCTCCTTTGGACGCGTACTTCGACGGCATCGAGGCCGAGCTCGCCCTCGCATCGGGGGACGAAGCGGAGGCGATGGACTTCGCCCAGCGGGCCCTCGAATCGTTACCGACCACGGAGGCGCTCCTTCGCGCGCGCTTGTCCGTCGTCGCGGCCGAGGCTGCCCGGCGCCGGGGACAAAATAGTGAGGCCATTGCCTATTTCGGGGACGCCCTTGCGGTCGATGGGGGGGTGCTCCGGCGCCTGCGCGTCGCCATCCCGGCGCGGGTTCGAGTCACCGGGGGGTCGTCCCTCGCCGCAGACGTCGGGGCCATGATCGGGCGCTCCCCGCGATTCACCGATGACGCCGGGTTCGAGGTCCGGGTGAGCGAGGATGAGGGGCAGGTGCAGGCGTGCCTCAATTCACCCGAGGGCGCCCGGATCCGCTGTGCCCGGGTCGACCCCGTGGCCCTCGAGGAGCAGTTCCAGGAGGCCCTCGAGGCCTGGGAGGAGCGGCGGGACGCTCTCGAAGCGGCGGAGGCTTCGGGGGGGGCGCCCGACGGAGAAGAAGAGCCAGACGGGGAAGAAGGCCCAGGAGCACAAGGAGCAGACGATGAGGAGCCGGTCCTCGGGGATCGACCCGAGCCCCTCGACGCGGCCCTCTTCCTCGCCTCGGAGTTCCACGACATCGTGTTCGGCGCCGCCGTGTCGCTGTCCAGCGCTGACCTTTCGAGCCTCGACGGCCGCACCACGACCGGGGCCGAGGTCGCCCGGGAACAAATGCAGAACCTCCTCCAGCAGGCGATCGACGCTCCCCCGTGAAGCTTTTCCTGCTTTTTATTCTTCGCAGACCTAGCGGTTGATTTTCGAGCGGGGCGACCCATCCTGGGCGGGTGACGGAAAGCCCCCACGGAGCGGTGGAGCAGCTCCTCGACGTGCTCGAGAAGCTGCCCTTCGTCTCGACCCTGAAGCGCGACATCCAGAGCCTTCGCTCCGTGCTCTACGAGCGCCGGGCGCCGCGCATTGCCGCGGTGGGTCGCCCCGGCAGTGGCCGGAGCCGCCTCGGCAACGCGCTGCTCGGCAAAGACGCGCTGCCGACGGATCGGCCGATGGCTCCAGGGCAATGGCTCCGGGTCGACGCTCACGGGTCCCGCATCGACTGGCTCGAGATCGACCCGCAGAACACCCAAGACACCCAAGATACCCAAGAACCGTCTTCGGATGACGACCCAGGCGCCGCTCCGCCCCTCCTCGATCGTGCCCTCGCCGAAGCGGTTCCCGATGTCGTCTTGGTTCCCATCGCCCCTCGCGAGCTCGATGACCATCAAACGGCCGGCCTCGACGCGGTGAGCGAATTGCTTGGTCGCATCGGCGCATTCTACGAGACTCCTCCGCCGATCATCGCCGTGCTCTCCCGAGTCGACGAGGTGCCTCCCGCCACCGAGGGTGCGGACCCCTGGCCGGAGGAGAAGCTGCAAGCAATCGATTTGCTTCGCCAACGCCTCGAAGCGGCGGTCCGGGAACGAGGCCTCGATGTTCGAGCGGTCCTCGCGGCGAGCGCCGCCGGCGACAGTGGCATCGAGGAGCTCAGCACCGTCATCTTTGCCGAGCTTCCCGAGACGGCGCGCCTCGAAGGTGCACGCGCCCTCGGCCGAGCGACGGGGGCCCGTCGCGGAGTCGCCAACCAAATCGTTCACAGCTGCTCGACCCTCGCCCTGACCATCGGCCTCGCGCCGGTGCCCCTCTCCGATGCGTTCATCATCGCGCCGCTCCAGGTGGTGATGGTTTCCGCGATCGCCCACCTCGGTGGTGGCCCCTGGGACCGCAAGGCCGCCCTCGAATGGATCGGTTCGATGGGGGTGGTCGGCGGCACCGGCATGGGCCTCCGGTGGACCGCCCAGCAGCTCGCCAAGTTGATCCCCGGGGCCGGGACCCTCGTCTCCGCGGGTATCGCCGGGGCCGGGACCGCCACCCTCGGCCAGGGGGCGATTGCATATTTCCTCGGGGATGGTCCGAAAGAACTCCCACGGCGCGCTTCCCAGAGCTAGAAGATCGGACCCGGCCGGGCGGCAAGCGAGTAGACGGGCAGAAGGCAGGAGCATCGACATGGGCACCGAGGAAGACACCGGGATCAGCAGCGCGGAGGCCCTCTTGGCGTCGTTGATGGGCGACGTCGAGGAGCCGGTTCGCATGTCGTCTCCCATGGACCGCCACATCGCCTCCCTCGAGGCGCTGCTCGAGGACTGGGAAAAACGCGAGGTCGTGGAGTTCGAACCCGACGCCGACCGGCGCCTGCTCGCGGAGAAGCTCTTCGAGTTCGTAGGCAAGCGGGCGGGCCGCAACCGGGGGCTGTCGGGCATCGGAGACTGGCTCTGCGAGCGCGGCGCCGTCGCCGACGTCTTCGCGACCGACGACGAGCTCGAAGCCGACCTGCGCAAGTAGGCCTCCCCCGCCGCCGCGCGTCGCCCCGTCGACCTCACCGGCGTTCGAGGGTAGGGTGCGACCATGGCTCCGCCCGATACGTCGTTTTTCGAGATCCCCGAACGCTTCAACATGGCCGACTACTTCCTCGACGCGCGATTGCGCGAGGGGAAGGGCGAGCGCACCGCGGTGCGTGTCGGCGAAGACAGCTACTCGTATGCCGCGGTCCAGGACCGGGCCAATCGGGCCCACTCGGCTTTGTCGTCGCGGGGCATCGACGTCGAAGACCGGGTACTCATCCTGCTGCCCGACGGCATCGAGTTCGTCGACGCCTGGTTTGGCACCCTCAAGGCGGGGGCGGTCTTTTGCATGGGCAACCCCCTCGTGCCCGCAGCCGACATGGAATACCTGCTCGGCTACACCCGGGCCCGCGCCGTGGTCGCCCACGCTTCGACGCTCGACCGCCTCGGTCCAGCCCTCGCGAAGCATCCGCGATGTCGGGCCCGCTTTGTCGTCGGCGGCGAGGCCGACGGGTTCGAAGAGTGGGAGGAGGCCCTCGCAGCGGCGGATGCCGGCCTCGCGAACGCCGACACCGGTCGAGACGACGTCGCCGGGTGGCTGTTCACGAGCGGGACCACGGGCAAACCCAAGGGCGCCGTACACTTTCACGGCGACTTTGCCTGGAATACCGAGCGCTACGCCAAGGGCGTCCTCGGCCTCCGGGAGGACGACGTTTTCGTCAGCGTATCCCGGCTCTTCTTCGGCTACGCCACCGGTACGAACCTCATGTTCCCCTTCGCCGTCGGGGGCACGTCTGTGCTCTTCCCAGAAAAGCCGCGGGCGGACTTGCTCTTCGACCAAGTCGAGAAGCACGGCGTCACGGTACTCACCAACGTGCCGGCGATGATTCGCATGATGGTGGACTCCGACCGCGAACCCGACCTGTCGAGCCTGCGCATGAGCTTGAGTGCCGGCGAAGCGCTCCCGGCGGAGCTCTACGCCCGGTGGAAGGCTCGCTGGCCCAACTCCGAGATCCTCGACGGCATCGGTTCGGCCGAGATGTTCCACATCTACATCACCAACTATCCGGGGGACGTGAAGCTCGGTTCCCTCGGCAAGAAGGTGCCGGGATACGAGATGCGCATCGTCGGTGCAGACGGGAACGACGTGGCCCAGGGTGAAGTCGGCCGCCTCTGGATCAAGGGCCG
>JAFDCW010000893.1 GCA_019312705.1 Deltaproteobacteria bacterium | reverse complement strand
CGTAGATCACCTTGTACATGCGCACGTCGACGTTTTGCTTCTTCGCCGTAGGAGCCGCCTGGCCCGTGGGGCGTACGTTGAAGCCGATGACAATCGCCTCGGAGGCGCTCGCCAGGTTGACGTCGTTTTCGGTAATGCCGCCGACACCCGTATGGATGACGTTGACCTTGACGGCGTCTGTGCCGAGGTCCGTGAGGGCCTTGACGATGGCCTCGATGGACCCTTGGACGTCGGCCTTGATGACCAGCTTGAGTTCCTGGACGTCGCCCGCGGCGAGCATCTCGTGCAGATCCTGGAGGGTACGGGCCGAGGTCGTAGCCTTCTGCGGGCCTGCAGCCTTCGCCGCATCGGCGACCTCCTGGGCCTTCTTGGCGTCGGTGACCTTGTAGAAGAAGTCACCGGCCTTCGGGACATCGTTGAGCCCGAGGACCTCGACCGGCGTCGCCGGTCCGGCTTCACTCACCTGCTTGCCACGGTCGTCCGTCAGAGCGCGAACGCGACCCCAGGTGGCGCCGGCAACCACGTAGTCACCGGTCACGAGGGTACCGTCACGAACCAGGACGTTCGCCACCGGACCTCGGCCGCGGTCGACGTAGGACTCGAGGACCGTACCCTCCGCGGGGATGTCCACGTTGGCCGAGAGCTCGAGGAGGTCGGCGGTCAGGATCACCGACTCGAGGAGCTTTTCGACCCCCTCGCCCGTGATAGCCGAGCAGTCGACGAAGATGGTCTCGCCGCCCCACTCTTCGGGCTGAAGGCCCTCCGCCGCGAGCTCGTTCTTGACCTGCTCCGGCTTGGCGTTGGGACGGTCGATCTTGTTGACCGCGACCACCATCGGAACCTCGGCGGCCTGCGCATGGCTGACCGCTTCCTTCGTCTGGGGCATGACGCCGTCGTCGGCCGCGCAGACGAGAATCACGATGTCGGTGGCGTTGGCTCCGCGGGCGCGCATTTCGGTGAACGCTTCGTGTCCCGGCGTGTCGAGGAAGACCACGGGGCCCCTCTTGGTCTCGACCCGATAGGCGCCGATGTGCTGGGTGATGCCACCAGCCTCCCGCGACGCCACGTCGGCGTTGCGAATCTTGTCGAGCAATGAGGTCTTGCCGTGGTCGACGTGACCCATGACCGTGACGATGGGCGCGCGCGTGATGCGATCGCCCTCTTCGTTGGCGAACTCGCCACGGGCGTCGCCGATGATTTCGTCAGCACTCCGGGCAACGTTCTCGACCTCGTAACCGAACTCGTTGGCCAGAATCTTTGCGGTGTCGGTGTCGAGGGTGCTGTTGATGTGCACGCTCGCCATTCCGAGCTGCATGAGCTTCATCAACACGTCGGTCGACTTGAGACTCATGCGCTGGGCCAGCATCTGCAGCTGGATGTTGTCCTCGATGCGGATGACGCGCTTCTGTGCGCTGGGCACCGTGATTTCGGTCTGCTTGCCCTTCTTGCCAGGCGCCAATCGGCGGCGTCCGGGACGTCCCGGACGGCCTCCCATGCGGCCGGGCTTACGACCCGTGGGACCGAGAGCCGCGCGGCCGAGCTCGCGACGGCGGGGCCCGCCGGCGCGGCGCTGCTCGTGCTCTTCGACGATCTTCTTCCGCGCGTCATCGGAGAGTGTGCTGCCGGCGCTCGGCGCGTGGTGCTTGCCACGCTGGACGACGCCCGGAGGAAGAGGGGCGTGGCCGCGGGTTTCGCCCGCGGGGGGCGGCTGCGAGGGCCGGCGACGCGGGGGCTCGATGGGGGGAGGCGCCTGTGGGCCATCGCCAGCGGCTGCCGCTTCGGGCTCAGCTTTCGCCTCGCTCTTGGCGTCCGCCGGGGCTTCGGCCTTGGCCTCTGCTGCCGGTTCGGGCTTGCTTTCGGGCTTCGCCTCGACGACCGGCTCACGCTTCGCTTCGGGCTTCGCCTCGGCAACGGGCTCGGCAACGGGCTGGGGCTTCACTTCGGGCTTCGCCTCGACGACCGGCTCGGGCTTCACGACGGGCTTCGCCTGGACGACCGGCTGGGGCTTCGGTTCGGGGACGGGCCCCGGCCGAACGTCCGGGGTCACCTCGATGGGCTTCGGCGCGCGTCGGGGCTCAGGGTCCGGAGCAACCTGCACCATCGGCTCGGTGACCGCTTGGGAGAAGGCCGAGGCGGCTCCGTTTCCGGGGGCCGAATCGGGGGCGGCCTCGACGACCGGCTCCTTCTTCTTGCGGACCACGCGGCGGCGAACGACCGTCGGACGGATGCGTTCTTCGACGACGTTGTCCTGCTTCTCCTTATCGAGGGCACGCTTGACGCGCTCCACCTCGGTGGGATCGAGGGCGCTCATATGATTGCGCACTGGGATACCCAACGCGGAAATCTTTTGCACCAGCTCTCGGTTCGGGAGACCTACCTCCCGCGCAACCTCATACACGCGGACCTTGCTCATTGATCCTCCGAAAGCTCGTCGACGCACCGGGCGGCCAAGGCCACCTCGTGGG
>JAFDCW010000892.1 GCA_019312705.1 Deltaproteobacteria bacterium | reverse complement strand
GGGAGGATCACGAGGGCAATGCGTTCGATGCTGACGCGAGGGGTCGACATCGCGGTGGCCCTATCCTACACACCTCGGAGGATTCGGGGGGACCAGAGCGCGCCATGGATACCGTAACGGAGAAGCACAGCGTAGCGACGCTGCGCGATCGGCTCGCCGATTACATGGACAAAAAGGGCCTGCGCTCCACTTCGCAGCGGCGCCTGGTGACCGAACTCTTCTTCAAATCCGACGGCCACCTCTCCATCGAAGACCTCTGGGCCAAGGTCCGGCGCCGCGACCCGAAGGTCGGCTACGCCACCGTCTATCGGACCCTGAAAATGCTCGCCGAGAGCGGAATCGCCTACGAGCGCAAGTTCGGCGACGGGGTCTCGCGGTACGAAGTCGCCCACGAGGACGAGCACCACGACCACCTGATCTGCACCGAATGCAGCCGAATCGTCGAATTCGAAGACGAAGAGATCGAAAAGCTCCAGGACGCCCTCGCCAACAAGGCGGGTTTCCGCCTCACGCGCCACGTGCACGAACTCTACGGCATCTGCCAGGACTGCCAGGCCAAGGCCAGCGCCTGAAATTCCCAGCGTTGTCGGCCGGCTGCGGAGCTCACCGGGGCCCCGAGGCCGGCCCGGCGTTGGTGGATAGATTGCGGAATCGCCGCGCACCTCCAATAATTGTCGGGTGACTTACTTCAAATCGGCCTCTCGGGGGACTGGCCGCCTCCTCGTCTTGGTGATGGCGGTCGGGGCGATCGCATGCGTCACCTCGCCGGGAACGGCCTACGGCCTCTCTGCGCGGCTGGAGCACCCGACGACGGGCTTCGCCTGCCAGGCCATCGACGAGGGATGTGCCTCGGCCGCCGACTGCGCTGGTCTTGGAGAACGGTGCGAGGTCTTTTTCCCCGAAGAGCCGGCAAGGTACACGCGGGCCTGCGTCAACCTCGCGACGACTCCGGTGTGCTGCGAAGACGCTACCCAATGCCCCGCGCGGACGGGCATGCCGGCAGCCACCTGCGCGATGGTGGAATTCGTATTGGAAAGCACATTCACCGGTGTATGCGTGTACCGCCCCGCAGCGTGGTGCGCGGACGGCGCCGGCGTGTCTGGGACCCATGTCCGTGACTGCTTCACCTATGGCGGAAGCCCAGCGATTGACTTCGGCTTGGGCGACTGCGACGGAGACGGCATTCGAAACCAAGACGAGGCAGCCGGACAGCGCTGCGTGGTTCCACCGATGGACGCCGGCATGCCGCCGAGCGACGCGGGACCCGCCGACGCGTCGGTGCCCCGAGACAGCGCCATGGGCCCGGCCGAAGACGCCGGCGCCGCCACCGACTCCGGCCCCCCCGCCCCCGACACCGGCGCCCGCAACACGGACACCGGACCGACCCGCCGCGGCGGCGACGATTTCCCGACAGCCACCAGCGCCTTCCGCGGAACCGGCGGCTGCACCTGCGACGCTTCGGGCCGCGAAGGGCTGGGTAGCAGCTTCGGCCTCGCGTTTCTCGTCGGCCTGGCGCTGATGCGTCGCCGACGCTCCTGAGGCCGCGAGACCAGCCCCCACAACGACGACGGCCGCGCTCCCAGTCAAGGGAAGCGCGGCCGGTCGCCTCGAAATGAGCGCTGAGGCTCAGACGTGGATGAAGGGCGCGATGACCAGGGCCACGACGCTCATCAGCTTGACGAGGATGTTGAGGGACGGGCCCGCGGTGTCCTTGAAGGGGTCACCGACGGTGTCGCCGACGACGGCGGCCATATGGGCCTCGGAGCCCTTCTCGTGGACGGTGCCGTCGCTCATCTTGTAGCCACCGCCCTCGAAGGACTTCTTGGCGTTGTCCCAGGCGCCGCCGGCGTTGGACATGAAGATGGCGAGCAGCACGCCGGAGATGAGGGTGCCGGCGAGCAGTCCGCCGAGGGCCTCGGGGCCCATTCCCCGTCCGTCGGCGCCGGTCAGGAGGTTGCCGCCGAAGCCGACGATGACCGGGCTGAAGATGGCGAGGGCGCCGGGCATGACCATGCGCTTGAGCGCGGCCGAGGTGGAGATGTCGACGCAGCGGGCCGTGTCGGGCTTGGCCTTGCCTTCGAGCAGACCGGGGATCTCGCGGAACTGGCGCCGAACCTCTTGGATCATCTCCATCGCGGCTTCACCGACGGCGTTCATCGCCATCGAGGAGAAGAGGTAGGGGAGCATGCCGCCGATGAAGAGGCCGCCCATGACGACCGGCTTCGAGACGTCGATGCTGGTGATGCCGGCCTGCTGAGCGAAGGCGGCAAAGAGGGCGAGGGCGGTCATCGCAGCGGAGCCGATGGCGAAGCCCTTGCCGATGGCGGCGGTGGTGTTGCCGACAGCGTCGAGCTTGTCGGTGCGCTCGCGAACCTCGGGGTCCTGGTGGCTCATCTCGGCGATGCCGCCCGCGTTGTCCGCGATGGGACCGTAGGCGTCGACGGCGAGCTGGATGCCCGTGGTGGAGAG
>JAFDCW010000891.1 GCA_019312705.1 Deltaproteobacteria bacterium | reverse complement strand
AGGTGGGCGAGGGCGTTCTCGCTGAGCGAGAGGATGAAGGTCGTGAAGTCGATCGGCGGGACGTCGCCGCCCGCGGGCGGCAAGTCGACGTCCGCGTCAGCGCTCTGGTCTTCGTCCGCCCCCCCCATGGTCAGGCCTCGGTCGGAGTCGGGGCAGCGTTCACAGCCGGAGCCGCGTCTGCCACCGGCGCCGCATCTGCCACCGGCGCCGCATCTGCCACTGGAGCCGCATCGGCTGCCGCCTCGGCCTCATCCGAGTCGCTGGTCAGGGTGATGACCTCGGCGTTCGACTCGCCATCGGCGAGGTTTGCGATGTGCTTTTCGTAATCCTCACGGCTGATCAAGCCCTTGGCGATGTTTCGCTTGATGATTCGCTTGTCGAGGATGAAGTCTTGGTTGGCCGCCATGTGCGCCTCGGTCGGGTCAGAGTAGAGTGTTGGCCGCGGAGTGTAGAGACGTGCGCTCCCGTGTCAACGCGCCGCTGGAAAGACCGATGCCGAAGATCAGCACCCAATTCCTCCTTTTCTCCCTATTCCTCGCTTCCCTGCATGGCTGCACTCCGGCTGAGGCCCCCAGCGAGGCACCCGAGCAAGCCCCCGGAGTCGCCGAAACGACGGCGGCACCCGAGCCCGCTCCCCCGATCGATCCCAATACACTGCCATCCCCCCCCGAGTCCCCGGTGGCCCAGGGGCCCATCTCGAACCCCGACGAGCTCCGGCTGCGCCAGATGCTCGAGACCTTGAGCGAGGCCGCGGAGGCTGCCGCCGCCGCGGACCCGAACTCTGGCACTCACTGCGAGCGCGCTTATGCCAGCAGTCGCCGCCTCGCCATCGCCCTCAGTGAGAGCATGGGCGGCGGCCCGGTCCAAGAGGATACGCCCCAGCTCGCGGCCCGCTTCGTCGCCGGATGCGAACAGCTCCCCGCGGAAAGCCAGCGATGCATGGTGATGGGTTACTCGGTGGCGCACCGGGACGAATGTGCAGAACTCCGGCGCGCGGCGAGCCCGGAGATTCGCGCCGCGGTCCGGGAGATAATGAGCGGCCTCGGGCCCCTCGCGGACACCGTCCTCCCGGCCGACGAATGATAGGGTGACGCCGGCACCATGACGCATCGTGTCCTCCCCAGCCTAGACCAGCTCCAGGACCTCGAGGTCCTGATCAAGGCCCATCACCCCCTCATCCTCGTCGATACGATCGAGGACGAGCGCGTGGGCACCCTCATCGAATACCTCGCCGACCGCCTGTCCCTGCCCATGTATACGTGGACTGCGCACCGAGGCTTCAGCGTCTCCGGCGGTCCCCCGATGGCCGGCACCGATGCCGCAGACCGGGCGCTCGATTTCATCGCTCAGAACAGCGCCGAGGCCCTCTATCACTTTCGCGGGTTCTCGTCGGCCTTCGAGGACCCGGTCCTCGTCGCGCGCATGAGAGAACTCTACCACTCGCTTTTCCAGCACCGGGGGGCGCTCATCATCACCGGGACGGGGATGACCCTGCCCCCCGACCTCGAGCCCCTCTTCACCCCCTTCGACCTCGAACCGCCTTCTCGGAACGCCTACTACCAGTTCGTCTCCGGCGTCCTCCGGGACATCAAGAAGCGCACGCCGGTCACGGTGGACCTCGACGGCGAAGACGTCGCGGCGCTGCTCAACCACCTGCACGGTCTGACCTTCTTCGAGGTGAAGAAGATCGTCACCCAGGCGGTCATCGAAAACGGCAAACTCGAGCGCAGTGACCTCGACAAGGTCCTCGAAGCCAAGAAGCGCGTCATCCAACGCTCCGGGGTCCTCGACTACTATCCGACCGACCAGACCCTCGGCGATCTCGCCGGCCTCGACAACCTCAAGGCGTGGCTGCGCAAACGTTCGAGTGCCTTCGCCAACCCCGAGGAGGCCAAGCGCTTTGGTTTGTCCGCTCCCCGGGGCCTCTTACTGCTCGGGGTTCAGGGCTGCGGCAAGAGCATGTGCGCCAAGACCGTGGCGTCGGAGTGGAACCTGCCGTTGATCCGCCTCGACCCGTCCTCGCTCTACAACAAGTTCGTCGGCGAGTCCGAGAAGAACCTCAAGCGCGCCATCGCGACCGCCGAGCGCATGGCGCCGATCGTGCTTTTCATCGATGAGATCGAGAAGGCCTTCGGCGGCCAGGATGGCGGGGACTCGGGTACGAGCAGTCGCATCTTCGGTACCTTCCTGAGCTGGCTCAACGACAAGAAGGAGAGCGTCTTCGTCATTGCCACGGCCAACGACATCTCCCGCCTGCCGCCGGAGCTGCTGCGTAAGGGGCGCTTCGACGAGATCTTCTTCGTCGACCTCCCGGTCGCCGAGGTCCGCCAGCAAATCTTCGCCCTGCACCTCGAAAAGCGCGGGCGGGTGGTTGCGGACTTCGACCTCGTCGCCCTCTCTGACGCGACCGACGGGTTCAGCGGGGCCGAGATAGAGCAGGTCATCCTTTCGGCCCTCTACAGCGCCTTTG
>JAFDCW010000188.1 GCA_019312705.1 Deltaproteobacteria bacterium | reverse complement strand
TTACCGCCGAAGGCCTTGCGCTCCTTGCTGTAGTCGACCGCCTTCTCGTAGGCCGCCCGGGCGATGCCGAGGGCCTGGGAGGCGATGCCGATCCTGCCACCATCGAGGGTGGACATCGCAATCTTGAACCCTTGGCCCGGCTCACCGAGCACGTTGGCCTTCGGGACGCGGCACTCTTCGAAGAAGATGGTGCACGAGTGGGCACCGTGAATGCCGAGCTTGTGGTCCGCGGGCTGCGGATTGAAACCAGGGGTGTCCTTTTCGACGATGAACGCCGTGACCCCGCGGGTGCCCGCGTCCCGGTCGGTCGCCGCGAAGACGACCATGATGTCGGCGTGCGGTCCGTTCGTAATCCAGTTCTTCGACCCGTTGATCACCCAATGATCGCCATCCTCGACACCGAGGGTATCCATGTGGGAGGCGTCGGAGCCGCTCGAGGGCTCGGTCAGCCCGAAGCAGCCGAGTTTCTTGCCCGTGGCGAGGGGCTCGAGGAAACGCTTCTTCTGGTCGTCGTTCCCGAAGCGCATGATCGGGTCACACACGAGGGAGTTGTTGACGCTCATGATGACGCCAACCGAAGCGCACGCGCGGCTGATCTCTTCCATCGCAAGGCAGTAGGAGAGGTTGTCCGACCCGGCGCCGCCGTCTTCGGTGGGCACGGCGACCCCCATCAGCCCGAGTTCGCCCAACTTCTGGACGAGGTCCGTGGGCCAGGTGCTCTCTTGGTCCAACTCGCGGGCCCGAGGCGCGACTTCCTTCTCAGCGAAGTCGCGGGCCATTTGCTGGATCAGCGTCTGCTCTTCATTCAACGAGAGGTCCATGGGATCCGGACCATAGGACCAAACCGAAGCGCACTGCAACGCACCACGCGCCTGTGAGCACGGTCACGTCAATGGGCGCGTTCGCCGCCGTCTGCGACGAGGATCTGACCCGTGATGTAGCTCGCCGCGGCGCTGCAAAGGAAGAGCCCGGGGCCGGCCATCTCCTCGGGGGTCGCCGGGCGCCGCATCGGAATGCGCGCGACCATCTTCTGGCGCGCCGCCGCGGGCAGGTCCACCGTCATATCGGTGTCGACGAGGCCGGGAGCCAAGCCGTTGACCCGGATGTTCTTCCGAGCCCACTCGACCGCGAGGACCTTCACCGCGTGGGCCAGCCCGGCCTTCGCCACGCCGTAGGCAAGAGTGCCGGTCGCGGCCCCGAGGCCCCAGACGCTGGTGACCAGGAGAATCGCGCCGCCGCCCCGCGCCTCCATCTGCATGCCGGCTCGCTGCGAGGCGGTGATCCCCCCGAGCAGGTGGATGTCGAGCATCGAGGTGATCTCCTCGCGACCGACGTCTGCCGCCGGGCCCCCGGCGGCGATGCCCGCGGCGTGAACGAATACGTCCGTACCTCCGAGCTGCCCGGCGACCTCGTCGAAGAGATGCACGATCGACGCTTCATCGGTCACGTCGCACGCGATTCCGAGACCGCGGACGCCGCGATGGGCAATCTCTCCGGCGACCTCCAGACAGTTGGTGCCATTGCGCGAAGCGATCACGACGTGAGCCCCCGCGTCGGCGAGGGCGAGAGCAATCGCCCGGCCGATCCCGCGAGACCCCCCGGTCACCACCGCGACCTTGTCGTCCAAACGAAATCGCTCTTGGATGGCCATCGATTCAGCTCCAATGTCGTTCAGTTGCGTCAGTCGCCGAGCGCGCCCGGAGGGGCCGTCCGAAGGAATACCAAAGGTATTTCGAGGTCGGCCGCGAGGACGTAAGCCGGCGAATGGCGTGACTGAACGACATTGGCCTAGCGGAGGGCGCGGCGGGCTCGCCGGGCGAATGGCCCGTCTTCTTCCATCTCGAGGTAGTGCAGGTAGTTGTTCCGAGCCTCGGGGGCATTCTCACCGGCGAGGGCCTCGCCGAGGAAGAAGAAGGCCGCCGCCGGGGCCCCGGGAAGCGCAACTGCAGCGCTCAGGGCTTCTCGGGCCTCGGACCGCGAGGCGAGGCCGTCGAGGAGGTAGGCGCGACCGCGGAGAGTCAGCACCTGGGCGCGGAATGCCGGGGACCGGACGCGACGACCGAGGGATTCTTCGACGCGGTCGAGGACCAGGAAGGCGTCGCGGGATTGCTCGGCCCGGATGGCGAGACGCGCCTTGCCGAGGATCGCCTCGGGGAGCCCCGGGTCCAGGGTCACGGCCTGCTCGTACCTTTCGGCCGCCGCCTCGGTTTCTCCGGCATCGAAGAGCGCGTCCCCAAAGAGCGCGATGTCGGAGGCGCGGGCGGCTTCGCGCTCCGCGAGGGGCCGCATCGCCGCGACCGCGTCGCCGGGCTGGCCCTTGGCGAGGGAGAGGATCGCCCGGGCGATTTGAGCCACAGCGAGCTCCCGGTCGTCGGCCCGGAGATTCTCGAGCTGCACCGTCGCGTCGGCAAGGCGACCGAGACCGACGAGGGCCTCGACTCGGCCGAGGCGCCCGCGCACCGCGGTGCTCATGCCGCTGACCATGCCGCCCTGCTGGGCGAGGGTCTGGTAGATGCCGTCGGCATCCTCGTAGCGGCCGAGATCGAGCAGCAGACGCCCGATGGTGATCTGCGCATCGGTATGGGACGGGAGGAGTTCGAGGGCGCGGCGCAAGCTGGCCTCGGCCTCCTCCGGTTCGTTGCTCATGCGGAGAGCACGGCCGAGCAGGTAGTGCCCCTCGGCGTCGTCGGGGGACGCCCGGATCAGGCGCTCGAGGGACTCGACGGCGAGCTCCGGCTGCCGCGCTCGGAGGGCCGCCTCGCCGAGGGCGAGAGCAGCGTTGGCGTCCCCGGGTGCCTCCTCGGCCAGCGCGCGAGCGGCGGGCAGCGCCTCCGCCGCGTGCCCCTGCTCAACGGCAACGCGGATCTGGAGGGCGCGCAGTTCGACGTTGGCCTCTTCGGGGCGCGCTTCGTAGTCGGCCGCGAGGGCCTCCGCGGCCGCCGCCAGCGTTTCTTCGCCGCCGACGAGGAGCGCGCCGCGGGCGCTCATGAGCAGGACCTCCGGATCGTTGGCGCTCAGGGTACCGAGGGTCTGCAGGGCCCGGAAGCCGTCGCGCCTCGTGAGGAAGATCTCCGCGAGCAGCTTGCGTAGCTCGGGGTTGGTCGGCGCCCCGCGCAGAGCGTTGGTCGCCGCCGCCTGGGCGCGGCCCATCAGCCCGACGGACTGGGCCTCTCGGGCGACCAGAGCGAGGAGCCGAGGATCTGTGGCGCCCCCCTGGGCGGCCTCGTCGACGGCCTCGGTCGCAGCTTCGGACTCCTCCATGCGACGAAGCAACCGGGCCCGCGTCAAACCCGCGATGACTCGATCGGTCGCAGCCCCGAGCTCATCGAGGTTAGCCGTCTTCTCGTCGAGACTCGCCAATGCCTCGGCGGGGTCCTGATCGTCGGCGGTGATGAACGCCTTCCAGAGCGACGCCCGGAGGTGCGTCGGGTCCGAGGCGAGCACGGTATCGATGAGCTCGATGGCTTCGTTGTCGTTGCCGTCATCAGCGCGGGCTTCGGCCACGGCCATCGACGCGGCGACCAAGGCCCCCTCTCCAGTGATGGCCCCCTCGAGGTGCTCGAGGGCGGCGGGCATGCCGAGGCGTTGTTCGATCCGCCCCACCATGTAGAGCACGGCGGGGTCCTCGGCGTCGGCGGCGAGGGCCGCTTCGACGTTTTCTCGTGCCGAGTCCATGTCGCCTTCGCCGGCGGCGAGGACCGCGGTCGCAGCCCTGATCATCGCCTCCGGGGCCTCGTGGCTCTCGGCGCGCCGGATGGACGGACGCAGGTAGCCGGGCTCGAAGGTTCCGTCCTCGAGGGCGCGCTGAGCGTGCACGAGAAGCAGCACCGCGGGCCCGTCCGCGTCGTGGGGGTTGAGCTCCCGGGCCAGGACGAGATGGCGCTCGGCGTCCACGAGGTCGACGTGGTCGCCGGCGAGGGCTGCTTCATAAGCCTGGGCGACGAGAGCGGACGCCTCCGCGTGACGAATCTCGACCCACTTCTGCCAACCGAAGTAACCGCCGACGGCGAGGCCGACGGTCAAGAGCCATGCGATCCCCAGGAGCACTCCGATCCGGGTGCCGGAACGACCCGCCCGGACCTCCTTGCGTGATGCCCACTGCCCGGCCTCGCCGGTCGGGGCTTCGAAGATGCCCTGCTTGGAGAGCATGCGGAGAATTTGGTCGACGTCCTCGGGCTGGCCGTAGGTTGACCCGGCCTCGAGATCGGACTTGTGAAGGCCTGCGCTTCGATGATCCGGCGTGCCCCGGATGGGGTCGTCGAAGTCAGCCCCGCCGGGGGATTCGGAAGGCAGAGAATCGAAGCCGAACGACGAACTCGCCGGGGTGCTCCCGTGCGGCGCTGGCGGCGGAGGGGCGACGGGGGGCTCGAAGGAAGCCGGCGGCGGCTGGTAGGGAGCAGGCGGCGCCGGGCGCGGACTCGCCATCGGGGGTACGAAGGCGGGGGCCGGGGGCGCCACGGGCGGCGCGGGTGGAGGAGGCGCGAACGCCGCCGCGGGGTATGGGGACGCCACGGGGGGCGCAAAGTCCGTAGGGGGCGGAGCCGCCCTCTTCTTGGTACCGCGGACGGTATTGGTCGGCGCGTCGGCAAAGGGGTCGGGCCCGAAGGGCTCGTCCTCCAAGGGGACCATGGCCGGTCCGATGCCGACTTGGGTGCGCTTCGGAACCCGCTTCGGGCGGCCCAATCCCTTGACCGGCTCGGTGGGCGGGTCCCCGGCGAAGGGTAGGCTCGTCGCATCTACGTCAGTCTTGGCCGGCGCCTGATTGACGATGTTTCCCTGAGCGTCCAGCTGAACGATAGCCGTCGCGTGGTCTTCTTCGTCGTCTTCGTCGAGGCCGTCCTCAACGAGGGTCGTGCTCTCGTCGAAGCCGTGATCGTAGCCGTCATGCTGATCGAGGGCCCGCGCCTCAACGACGGTAGGCCCCTCTATGGAATCTTCACCGATATCGGTCGCGATCCGTGCAAGACGTTCGGCCCGCCCTTTGAGCCGCACGATGTCCCGGTCGTGCGGGGCGAGGGCGAGGGCGCGTTCGAGGACCTTGGCGGCGCGGTCTGGGTCTCCGCGTTTGAGGAGCACTTCGCCGAGCCAACGAAAGCCACGCTCGTCCTTGGGCGCCGCCCGGGCCGCTTTGAGCAGCGCCGCCTGGGCACGAATCAAATCTCCCTCCTGAAGCCACGCCCGACCCTCGAGGAGCAGCAGGGCCGCATCATCGGGGGCACTCGCGAGGGCCGTACGAAGGACCTCGAGTGCCTCTGCAGCACGCCCGCCCTCCACGAGCTCAGATCCGAGACCCTCGGCGGGCTCGCTATTGGGTTGGTTGCGAAAGCGCAGGAGCCGCGTATCCAGATCCCGCGACGCCACGTTTCCACCAGCCTTTTCCACGGACGGCAGCCTAACAGAATCGCAGCGGTATTTGTCCAAGAGTCGGCCGAGATGTCAGGGCCGTGGACGAAGACGTCGTGGAACGGTAAAAACCTCTGCGATGGAGCGGATCTCGACCAAACGCATCCTGCTGGTCATCGTTCTGCTCATGTCCCTCGGGGCCTGCGGGGGGACGAGTCCGGGGCGAACTCCGGACGGGGCCATCGCCGCCTTCGCTCGGGCCCTCGACCGGGGCCAATATGAGGATGCCTACGCCCTTATGTCGCGGGCGTATCGGCGCCAGGTGCCCCTCGACGAATTCGTCCGCCACCTCGAGGACCACCCAGAGGAAGCCCACGAGGCCGCGACAGCCCTCAGGCGTCCAGATGGCCCGGCGGAGCAGACCGCCGTCGTGCACTTCAGCGACGGGGATCGCGTGGCTCTCCGCCGAAGCCCCGACGGACGGTGGCGAATCACCAGCAATCTCGTGGATTTTTACGATCAATCCACACCCCGGGCGGCGCTCCGGTCGTTTGTCCGGGCCATGGAGCGTCAGCGCTACGACGTCGTCCTACGCATGGTCCCCGAGGCCGATCGCGAGGGCATGAGCGAAGATCAGATGCGGGAGGCCTGGTCCGACGAGGGCCAAGAGGAGATCGAGCGGCTGCTCGAGAACCTTCGGGCGAGCCTCGACGCGCCCATCGAGCAGGTCGGAGACCGGGCAACGATGTCCTATGGGGACCGGTTCACCGCCCAGCTGGTTCGCGAAGACGGCGTGTGGAAGGTCGAAGACCCTGACTGAGAGACCCGGACTCGCCTTGACCGCGAATGGTCGGCGGTTCACCTCGCTGGTCATGGCCCAGCGCACACTTTTCCTCACATCGCTCTTCGCACTGCTCCTCGGGCTGGTCCTCGGGACTGGCTGCGGCTCCGAACGTACTTCGACTCCCACCGGAGATGGCGGGGCCGATGGCGGAACGGACGCGGCCACCATGATGCCGAGGCTCACCCCGGAGGAGGTTCCGGCGGTCGCCGTAGGCGGCGACCCGGCCTCGGCTTGCCCCGGCATCTACGGAACCAGCGTGCCGACCGAAGGCCCGAACGGCGGATTCCAATCTTCGGGGCAATCGCGCAATTTTGAGTTCTTCCTGCCCCCAGCATCCTTTGCGGGCCCGCGTCCGATCTTCTTTGGATTCAACGGCACCAATGGGACCGGGCGGAGCTTCTCCGAGTTTGCCCAACTCGGAGAGTTCGCGGACCGCGGCTTCATCGTCGTCGCCCCATCCAGCAACGCCAACGGGGCGGTCTGGCCCGTCTGGGACGACATGCGCATGGAGGGCGATGCCAGGCCCAACGCCGACGTCGCCCTCTTCGACGACCTGCTCGCCTGCGTGGGCGCCCACTTCGAGGTCGACGCGAATCGGGTCTACATCGGCGGTCACTCGGCCGGGGGCATCTTCGCAAACGCCCTGCTCCAGCGCCGCAGTGAGGTGATCGCCGGCGGCATCGTGGCGTCCGGCATCTTCGACCTCACCTCACCCCCGGACCTCGGCGCCCTCGACCCGATGTTCGTCCTCGTGACCTGGGGAGGCCCCGACGACACCTACTCCGGTGGACCCGGAATCACGGTGCCCGAGATCAACTTCGTCGAACAAGCCTCCATCTCATCCCAGTTCTACGAGGCCGAAGCTGCCGTCGGCCAAGCACACTGCTCGATCACCGGGACCCCGAGCGGTCACTACTGGCTGCCCATCAACGATTGGTTCGTCGACCGCCTCCTCGAGCACCCGAAAGGTGTGCCGGGCAACGAGAGCGACTTCGCCGTCCCGCCCTCCCCGCGGGCGGGCATCGAGTGTACGGCGGCCGCGTTCCTCTTCGGTTCGGGCGCCGCCCTCGAATGCCCTTCGTCGACGCCCTCGGGGTGTCAGAGCGCGTGCCAACTGATGGCGAACTGCATGATAACCAACGCGACGGTCGGCCCGATCATCGGCGCTCAGGCCGAGATGTTCGGCTTCGGCAGCATCGATGCACCGACCTGCGGCGGCTGCGTGAGCAAGTGCGAGGGCGACGCGGGCCCGGCAGATCAGGAGATCTTCGACTGCCTCGCTCCGGCGATACCGATGTGCGGCATCGGCATCGAAGGTTTCATGCCAGCAGCCGACGCGATCAACACCTGCTGCGCCGGCCGCAGCGACTCCCCATGGTGTGTCGAGACCTGTCGCATCTTCCGAACCAACATGCTCGCGACGAGCTTCTTCGAGA
>JAFDCW010000890.1 GCA_019312705.1 Deltaproteobacteria bacterium | reverse complement strand
TGCGTGAGTACCCGGCGGAGAAGTTCGTGCGCGACGCGCTCGTGCTGCCGATCTACGAGGGCACGAGTCAGATTCAGTCACTGATGGCGATGAAAGACGCCCTCGGCGCGGTCATCGACAACCCAGCACGCTTCGTCCGCCGGGCAGCGCGCAATCGATGGCGCTCGGTGTCGGCCCGTGACCCCCTCGAGCGCCGAGTGGCGAAACTCAACGTGCTGTCTGACGGCGTGACCCAGTTCCTCATCCGCAAGACAGCTCAAAACAAGCTGGGCTCGGTCACGGACCAGCCGATCAACGAGTGGCCGTCGCGGTTCATGAAGAACTGGGACCCGAAGAAGGACTTCGCGTTCGCGATGCTGCACGCGGAGCGCATGACGCGGCTGCTCACCGACGAGCTCATCGCCGAGATCTTCTTCGAGCAGGCGACCAATCACCCGGAGCGCCGGGAGGTCCTCGAGCGCCACCTAGAACGCGCCGAGCCGCGGTGCCGTTACCTGGCGGACGAGATCACGACCACCGGGGATGGGCTGCTGGAGAGACTGCGCGACCGAGAGGGTCGGCGTGGAACGGAGGCTGCCGAGTAGTGCGCTCTACCCTAACTCTTTGGGGGTGCTTGCTCCTCGGGCAGGCTTCCGGTGGCTGCGGTGACTGCCGCGGGGAGGAAGAGCGCGGACCGGACAACGTCTCGGCACCGGCAGCAGAGCCAAGCCCCGCGTGCCACGAGCCCCTTTACGGCGACCCCCGCCTCGCGGCTCTCTACGACGTGCAGGCAGCCGGCGAGCCCGCCATGCTCACCTCGGATGTCGACGCGCTGCTCGAAGCGGGCCCGACCCTCATCCCCCTCCTCGAGGAGGCATGCACGAGCTCCCTGGCGAGCATTCCCCGCGTCGCCCGGGAAGTAGTGCTCGCCGATGCCTGGGGCGCCGGGGCGAGGCTCGAGAGGGGCGCAGTGTCGAACCCGGCGAGGGAAAGCCTCACCCGCGCCCTCGGCGCCCTGATGCGCCACCTCGCCATGCAGCCGTCGGAGGCTCCGCGAGACCTACGCCCTCCCCCAGCCGCCCTCGCAATCGTGCCCGCGGAAGACGGGTGGACGGAGTTCGATACCGAGCACTCAGTCCTCACCCACGAGCGCGTCTTCGGCCTCCGCCGGGTCTTTCGCATCTTCGTCCGCGGCGACCACGAAGCCCGAGCGTTGGTCAGCCAGCTCGTCGCCGTGCACGCGGATGGCGACGCCTACCTGACCTCGGTCGTCGGCGAGATCGAGATGCTCGAACTCGACGCCGACGGGCCGACCGGAGCGCGGGTATGGCGCCTGGACCGGCGACACCTGGGTTGCGGCGACGTGACCCTCGAAGAGGAATCGGAGGTGCGACGCATCCCGGATATCGGCGCCGACGGCTTCATCCTCGACCTGCCGGCCCCGGAAAGCCTCGCGACCATGCCCTGCGCCCGGTGCCACGAGGACGCCGACGCGTTCTCCCTGCCCACGACGCGCACCGCGGTTGCGGACCGCGTCACCCCGTTGCTCGTGCGGGCGGGACGAGACGCCCAGGCGATCTCCCTTGTCCCCGAGGGGCCGGCTTCGGCACAGTAACGGGAAGAGGATAGCCACAGCATCCCCGGCGCGATGCCCGCGCTCCTGCGCAGCACCTCGAGGGGGGCATCGAGCGCGCGGTCCACGGACGCTTCAGCGCCACGGAGAGCAGCACCACAACGCATTCCGGCGAAGCGAGGGCGGCTTTGCCCACGATTCGGCGCTGGTCGAAGGAGCCCTCGTTCGCCCCTCGCTGCTCCGGCGAAACGAACGGCGTCGCTTCACCCGGCTGGCAGAAAAGCTCTTCACCGCCGATGTGATCGCAGAACGCTGACCTTTCCGCGCCGCTCCGGCCGAGGAGCCTTGCAAGAAAACGCCACAATTACGCTGTTATATTCCGCTGTCAGCAGAAGCCGAAGAAGCGACTGAACCTGCCCTGATTCAGGACCGCAGACGGCTGCGAATTCTTGATATTGTCGGGCTCCGTGCTCGCTGAAGGAAACGTGATTGGTGGCCGCTACCGTCTGATCAAAGAGATCGGACAGGGCGGCATGGCCGTTATCTGGTCAGCCGAACACCTCACCCTCGGCAGCCCGGTGGCGGTGAAGTTCCTCTTCACGGGGGGACCCAGGGCCGAGCTCATGGTCGATCGCTTCATGCGGGAGGCGCGGGTCGCAGCGGCGGTTCGCCATCGGAACGTCATCGAGATCACCGACTTCGGCGTGAGCGATGATGGGCGAACTCCATATATGGTGATGGAGCTGCTCGAGGGCGAGAGCCTCGCGGACCTCCTCGACCACACCCTAATCCTCGAAGCTCGTTTCGCGACCCAGATCATCTGGCTGTCCCTCCGCGGCCTCGCCGCCGTACACGACAGCGGCATCGTTCACCGGGACCTCAAACCAGAGAACATCTTCCTCATCACCGACTCCGACGGCAC
>JAFDCW010000889.1 GCA_019312705.1 Deltaproteobacteria bacterium | reverse complement strand
CCTTCCACCTGGGTGTAGCAAGACACCCGCTGGGGCAGGGCCGGCTCGCGTTCGAGGTCGAGGAGCCTAGGAAGGACGCGGCCGTAGCCGCTGCAGTCGAGCACGAACTTCGCGTGCACCTCGTAACGACGGTCGTTGTCCAGGTCGACGACCGAGGCGACGGCTCCGTCATCCCGAAAATCGACCTCGGTGACCTCCTGACCAAACCGGAGGTCGAGGCCCTTGGAACGAGCCTCCGTCGCCAATACCTGGTCGAAGTCCTCGCGCGGGACCTGAAGCGTCTCGGAGCGGTCGCCGTCGAGGCCGTTCTCGAGACAGAAGCGTTCGCTCCGACCCCCGTGAAGGAACACGGCGCCCTTCTTCACCATGTAGCCGCGCGCTCGAACGGCTTCGAGCATGCCGATTTCATCGAGCAGGGCATCGGTGCGGGGCAAAAGCGACTCCCCGATGACGTGCCGGGGAAACCAAGAGCGCTCGAGGCAGATGGCTGACCGCCCGCGGGTTGCGAGGAGGGCACCCGCGGCGCTGCCGGCCGGGCCGGCGCCAATGATCAGGACATCTGTGTTGGTGGTCATCATGAGGGCTATCGATCGGGGAACTTGTAGGTATGTGAGATCGGCGCGGGGCCGCCTGGAGGTACGGCGATCTTCACCGAAGCCAACTCGAGCAGCTCCGAAAGGTCCCCAGCCTCGGGCCCCCAAACCCCGAGGGACCGCTCGAGGTCGCGAACGATCACCGGGAGCTTCTTGACCCGCTCAGGGCGCGGCAACGACTCGGCATCGACTCGCCCGGGATCAATGGAGATGTCCCACTCCGAGAGGCCGATGCGCTCTGCGAGCTCGGCTGCGTTCGCGGATGTCACGCCCCTGAGAGCCATCATCAGGACCTCGCCGAGGAGCGCTTCAGTCTCCCCGAGATCCGCGCGAATGTCGGCCAGGGTCTGCTCCACGCTCCGGTCCTCTCGCAGCTCGAGGTGTTTGTCCGCGAGGATCGAGGGAAACATGGGCAGCGGGCAGAAGGCCCGACCCGGAGCCATGGTCACTTGCTTGAGCTCGGCCCATGCGACGAAGAGCCGCTGGGCCCAACGATTGAGGGTGCTGTAGCGCTTGCCGATCTCGAGGACCGTCTCGAGACCCGCCGCATCTTGCTTGTATGCCTTCCGGAAGAAGATGCGCGCCATGAAGGTCCAGTAGACGTAGAAGTCCCACCAGAGCTTGGCGCCGAGTACGTCGTGGTTCGAGAAGATGAGAGCGTTGTTGCCGAGCACCTCGCCCATGTCCGCGCCCCAGCCGAGGTAGAACTGGTTGAAGAGATCGGCTCGCTTCGGATCGTTTCGCCCTGTCTCGACCATCTCTCGGATGAGCTCGGCCGCGAGGCAGTTGGCGAGGCCGACGAAGTCGGACCCCGGGCTGTAGAACGGGTCGACGAATGCCCCGGCCTCACCGACGCACGCCCAGCGCTCGCTCGAATAGACCTGCGCCGAGCCATGGGCGAAGTCATGCATCACCAGGAAGTCCTCGAACTCGATGGAATCGAGGTGCGCAGAAAGCTCCGGTTCGTGCTCACGAATCCAATCGCGGGCCTTCGCAGGCCGGTTGTAGTCGAGGAAGTCGTGGTGCTCGTGGTCGGTGACGATCCCGATGCTGGTGTGTCCCGTCGACATCGGGATGAGCCACACCCAATACCCGAGGCCCATCAGGTGCACGGTCGAGAGCCATCGCGTCCCGTCTACGTCCCGGGTGTGCCAGCGCTCGTGGCTCTCGTCGACGAGCTGACCGACCTTGACGATGCCTTTCACGCGGAACCACGCCGAACTGTGCTTGATGCCGCTCTCGCGAGCCAGTCCCAGCTTCCTCTGGAGGAGTCGCCGACGACCCATCGCGTCCACGACGAATCGCGCGTGCAGCGAACGAGCATCGGCCCCGGTGCCGTCCGGGCGCCGTTCGACGATCTCGACCTCGTGATCCGCGTCACCGGCGCCGAGGGTGACGTCCCGCACTGCGTATCCTTCGAGAAGGGTGACCCCAGCCTCCTCGACCATGGAGCGCAAGTCGTTCTCGAACTTTCCTCGGTCGGTCTGGTAGGACGGAATGATCGGCGGCTCCGAGGGGCCAAACTCCGTGCGCTCGTGCAACGGCGTGCCCTCCGGTCCGACGAAGAAGCGGAGGCCGTTCTTTCGCAGGTGCTCCTCGTCGAGGTAGTCCTTCATGCCCAGAATTTCAGAGAAATAGTGGGCGCCCATCTCCACGCACGACTCACCCACCTTGAGGCAAGCCTCGGGTAGGGGTCGCCGGGTCGGTTCCACGACCGCTATCGTCGCGGCGGGAACCTCGCGGGTGAGTTGGCGAGCGAGCGTGAGGCCGGCCAGGCCGCCTCCGCAAATCACGACGTCATACTTCTCGGTCATAGGATCCCCCACGGGCGTGTCGAGTCTGTCGGCGACGCACGCCGAACCTGACGTCGGATTAGAACATC
>JAFDCW010000888.1 GCA_019312705.1 Deltaproteobacteria bacterium | reverse complement strand
GTGCTCACGGGGGGACTCCGGTTGGCGTCGTTGACGGCGTCGAAGCCCCCGATGCCGTGCAGCCGAGCCGTGAAAACCAGCCCGTCGACATAAGACGAGAGCAGAGTCACGCGCACGATCGCCGGTGCGGTCCCCAGCTCGTCGTCGCTCATCGGGGCCGCTCCGGAGAGCAGCTGGGCCAGGAGGTCGGGCCTTGCCGTGACCATCTCGAGGCGGGCCCCCTGGGACTCCATGACGTAGCCGATCATCGCGAGGGTGGCGTCGCCTTCGATGACCGCGTGGAACGCGGCGTCGGGGTCCGTGTCGCGGTCATCTTCTTCGAAGCGGTCTCCGAGGCCGAGGCGCTGATCCTGAAGCGCATGAACCAGCTCGTGCACGATCGTCGCCCGCGACTCGTCGATCCCCGCCCGGGTGTCGCCGCGGCCGAGGGCCCGCATCACGTCGTCGCGGATCACCAGCCGGTCGACCTCGGGATCGTAGTAGCCGACGACCTGTTCTCCGAGCACGCGCTCGAGCAGGTCACGGATGTCGAGGTCTCGGGGGATGAGCCCGAGGCCGAAATACACGTCGTGGCTGAGCGCGAGGTCCTCTTCTTCGAGCTCGGAAGTCAGGTAGTGCACGATCGCTGCCTGATCCTGGACCGACACCTGGACCGGTACCGTGAATTCGAGGCCTCGGATTCGCTCGGCCGCTCGGGCGAGGTCGTCGATCACTCGCTGTTCGGCGGGGGAGGGCGTCGTGCTCGGCGCTGCGCCGCGGCCGGTTACCTCATCGCCGCTGGTGGCGCGGCTCCCGCGGTGCTCGGCTTCGGATTCAGTCTCCGGTGCCTCGGTGCCGCAGCCGACCTGAACCCCTAGTGCCGACCCGACGAGAACGGCCAACGCAAGGGCACGGCCGGTGGGGCCGGGCTTCATCGGTCGTCTTCCTCGTCCATCTGGGTCGCCGTGGCCCAGGCCATCGGCTTGCGACCCAGCTCCTTGCCCAGAAACCGTTTGAGGGCTCGCCGGGCTCGGTCTTCGACCGCTTCGGTATGCATCGCGGCGTCCGGGCCCGCGGATTCGAGGGCTGCGGCCACGTACTGACCGGCTCGATTGCAGAGGGGGGCCTCGGCGTCTTCGCCCACCAACCCGCGGAGGATGATGCGCATTTCCCCGGCGAGGTCCCCGAACTGGTCGATGGGGAAGACCGCAAGAGCGAAGCCGAGCTCCCCGAGGAGCGCGCGCTCCCGGAGCACTTCGGGGGGGATGGGCTTCCCGCGGTTGACCGCTACGCGACCGACTGGGGCGTCGGCGACCACCCGGAGTCCGTCCGCGGAGACTTCCACCACCTCGCCGTTCTCGACGACTAGGGTCTCCCCGACCCCCTCGGCCCGGGCGAGTTCGGCGTGCTTCTCGAGGTGCATGCGCGTCCCGTGCACGGGGACAAAGGTCTCCGGGCGCACGAGGCTCAGCATGCGCCGCTGCTCTCCGGCGTGGGCGTGACCGCTGACGTGGATCCCGCGGTCCGTGGCCTCGAAGCGTACTTCGACGCCGAGGCGGATGAGCCGGTTCATCGTGTCGTAGAAGCGGGTCTCATTGCCCGGGATGATTCGCGCGCTGTGGATGACTCGATCCCCGGCCTCGAGGCTCAGGGCCGGGTGACGGTCCTCGGCGAGGCGGGCGAGGGCCGCCCGGGGCTCCCCCTGGGTGCCCGTCGCGAGCACCAGAAGGTCCTTCGGCTCGATGTCTCGGGCGCCGCGCTCGCTCACCAGGATGGACCCCGGGTCTGGCAGATACCCGGTCTCCCGGGCCGTCTCGAAATGGCGGTGCAGCGAACGGCCCAAGAGCAGGACCCGGCGACCATGCTCCCGGGCCAAGTCGAAGAGGGAGCGCAGGCGGTGCCCGTTCGAGGCGAAGAGGGCCACCACGATGCGTCCCGGCGCGTCCTCGAAGAGGGGGGAGAGGGCGTCTCTGGCGCTCGCTTCACTGGCGGTCGAGCCGGGCACCCAGGCGTTGGTGGAGTCCGAGAGCAGGAGTCGCACCCCGTCGTCGCCGGCCTTCCGGAAGCGTTCGGTGTCGAAGTCCTCGCCGTCCGGGGGCGCCGGGTCGATCTTGAAATCGCCCGTATGCACCACCGTGCCGGCTGGTGTCTCGAGGATCAGCGCCGTGGCGTCGACCATCGAATGGGTCACGCGCACCGGTTCGACGCCGAAGGAGCCGACTTCGAAGCGCTCCCCGGGATGGGTGGCCCGGAGCTCGACCTCCCGGAGGTCCCGGTGCTCGGCGAGGCGCTGCTCGATCAAGGCCAGGGCATACGGCGGAGCGAAGATGGGGGCCGGGGCGACGCGCAGGAGGTAGGGGAGGGCGCCGATGTGATCTTCGTGACCGTGCGTAATCACGATCCCGCGGATCCGGTCACGGCGCTCCTCGAGCCACTCGAAGTCCGGATGGATGACGTCCACCCCCGCTTGGTCGTCCGGGAAGGTCACGCCGCAGTCGAG
>JAFDCW010000887.1 GCA_019312705.1 Deltaproteobacteria bacterium | reverse complement strand
CGATCGTCCGCCCGGACGGTCGCAGGGCACCGGTGTCCCGATGGCCGCGCCCGCATGCAACCCCGGCGGGGCCGAGATTCTGGGCAACTGGGCGCGACCCGAGGTCCACCTCGTGGACGAGCAGGGAGCCGCTACGACGGCACCCGACTGGAGGGCCGAGCTATGGCTGCCCGATGACAGTCACGAGGATGGCTGCAGGTTCTCCTGCGCGTCGCACATCCTGTCGGCCGTGGCCCTCGCCGAGGGCCCCGCGACCTTCGTCCGACTGACCCGCCCGACCAACGGCGCACACCCGTTGCGCATGAGCGGTGCCACGCTCTCCGTCTCAGGGGCTGCCCCGCTCTCGCAGACCGAAATGCGTACCGACCGCTTCGTCCCGTACGAGGGCAACGTCCACCAGCAATCCTATCTATTCGCCTACCCGCCGACGAACCCGCCGACGTGGGATTACCTCGAGGCGACCATCGGGATCGAGGGCTCGCAGAACCGGCTTCGCGTGCGGTTCGTACGAGGTGAGAGTGACGGGACGATGGGGGGGGCGAGTCCCCCAAGCACTGCCGTCGTTCTCATACCAGGCAATCGTGTCGTCATCACGAGTCCTTGGAGAGATACCGACACCGGTACGACAGTGTAGTACGCGGCAGGTGGGCCGCCAAAGTGTCGCCGCTAGGGCAGCGAGTGGCGGTCGAAGAAGTCCCACATGGCGTCGGTGGCGACGATGCTCGCGTCGGAGCCGAGACCACCGACACCACCGGGCCAGAGGTGACCGCCGTCCTCGATCGTGCACAGGATGACCTCGGCGCCCGCTTCGCATGCGGACCAGGTCTGGCACGTGGTGTCTCCCATATCGAAGGTGACCGTCGGGTCACCGGTGCAGCCGTTGATCGTGCGCCAGCTCGCGATGGTATCGTCCACGCTGCGATAGTCGGAAAAGCCGCCGCCATCGTAGGGCACGATGAAGTCCGACGTGCCGTGGAACTCCATCACCGGGACCGGGCGCGACGGGGTGCACTGCTCGTCGGGCAGGCCGAGCACGGCGGCCACCGGCGCGATGGCGGCAAAGAGATCCGAGGCCTCACAGGCCAGGCGATACGCCATGAAGCCGCCGTTCGACATGCCCGTCGCGTAGACGCGGCGCGGATCGACACAGGCACGGCCCGAGACGTCCGCGACGATGGCGCGGGCCAGACCCACGTCGTCGGCGTCCATGCTCTCAGCCGTCCCGCAACACTCGCCGCCGTTGAAGGACCCGAGGCTGCCGATGCCATCGGGGTGCACGGCGATGAAGCCACGCTCGTCGGCCTCGTCGTTCATGCCGGTCAGGCTGACCTGCTGCGCGGCATCTTGCGTGTAACCGTGGAAGTTGAGCACCAGCGCGGCGGCCATCGTGCCGTCATATCCGGCCGGCACGTGCAGGAGGAATGAGCGCGTTCGACCGTCGAAATCGAGATCGAAGGTGTGGTCACCGGGCGCGAGGCTCGTGCCCGGACACGTGCCGGGCGGCAGGCTGGTGTCCGGCGTGGCCACCGCGTCGCGATCGCCGGCATCGCCCGGCAATATGCCCGAGTCCAATGGCGGCACCCCCGCGTCCCGCATGGCGTCGGCGCCAGAATCGACGGCGCCCGGCGATTCGTCGTCTCCGCCGCAACCGGCGGCAAAACACGTGGCGAGCGCCATGGCACTCACGAGAGAAAGGGCCTTTCCCGCATTCATCGGCCGAAGGCTGACGGAGGCGGGGCGACAAGCAAGCCGGCCCTAGCGCTAGTCCCGCAACCAGATCTCCAGCATCCCGGTCGACAGGTCCAGTCGTCCGGCCATGCGACCTTGCGGATCGAGGCGGTGGCGTGGCGAGGTCCCCGGCCAGTCGCACGCTTGGCCTCGATGGATCGGTCCCATGGCGTCGGCGAATCCCTCGCGATTTGCCGCCTCCATGCAGTCGAGCCCGGTCGCCACGCGCACGATCACTCGCTCTGAACGTGCATTCGTCATCTTGATCGCGATGTGTGGTCCGAATCGATGCCAGCCCGAATCGCGACTCGTCGGAGCGCCGAGCTCACGGCGAAGCTGAGACAGACTCCTTCCGAGCAGCGTGGCTGCCGCGGGCCGCGTCGGTCCCAGGTTCACCCGGGCACCATGAATCCAGCCGGTTCGCTCGCAAGCGGTCTCTTGCTCGACACGTTCACACGACCGCGACTCTCCCGATGGACCACGGCGGGTTCGGGCTGTCTCGCAGCCCGCGTCCGTCATGAAGCAGTCTGTCCCGTGGTCGGCCCCATGAACCCAAGCGTGGCACCAGCAAGCTTGCGCGGCGTCTTGGGCGGCCGCGGATGTAGACCCGAAAAGGCTCGCCGCGGCAATCGCGATGCATACGAGGAGTCTCATCGTTTTGGTCTACGCACGGACCTTCCCCTTCCTTCCCCGACCGCTCGCGCAGGAGCATCACCGAAGAACTGGTACGAGCTCTCGACGACTGTCGGCAGGTCGTTCGCGTAGGTGTACACGTGGAGCGTTCCGTCTTCGCGGGCCGAAAGTGCCTGGTACTCTAAGCGTGTGGTGTCGGCTCTCAAACTCGCTAGGGTCGAGCTGTCGACGCTTCCGTCGGGAGCGATCCGGTAGAGCCGACTCGCGCGACGGGTCCCGATGATCGGCCCACGGGTCAAGACGTAGACGTTGCCTTCGTCGTCCAAATCCATCGCCGTCGCGATGGGCTCGGGGATGCCGGAGCCGGAATGCAGGACTACCTCGCGGTCCACGCCGCCGGCACCCACCTGGACGTAGACCAGGGTTCCCGCGCCCGTGCTGCCCAGAGCCAGCACCAGATGGGTGACACCGCTCGCGTCGTTCATGCGGGGAACCGGCCAGCCGTTCACGTGCGCCTCCGTAAATGTTCGAAGCACCGTGCGGTTCCAGCCGCTGGGTTCCAGCGACCATCGATACACGAAGAAGCCGTCGGTCTGGATGATCTCGACGTTGCTGCCGGCGAATCGAGGGAGGAGGCTGCTGCTCCTCGACGTGCTGCGGGCGACCTCTTCGAATTCCCAGCCACTTGGCCCGAGACTCCACAGGTGTAGGGGGTAGCGCGTCGTCACGCCGCCGGTCGCGACGCGCCGCATGGTCGTGATCGAAAGCTCGCCAGTGGACCGGAAGGCGTGAGCGAGACCTCGGGACTCCCGCTCGCCGAAGCGGAAGCTCTGATCGACTGTGACCGCTCGGTCGAGTCCGACGCCAGAGAGGAAGGAGTGATGGGTGCGCGTGGTCCCCTGCCGCCCAGTCTTGAGATAGTCCGACCCGTTGATCCGACTTCTCCCGGGCGTGGCGAGCCATGCCCCGGGGCGCCCGAGTACTTCGTAGGTGTCGTCGCCGATGGCGGTGACCAGTCGGAGCGTCCCGTCTGCGTCCGCCCCAGCGATAATCAAGTCGACACCGTTCAGCCCGATGCCCGTCTCCGTCGTCTCCACAAGCGTGAAACAGCGTCCCACCACGCAGGACCCGGACGGGCAATGCATGTCACTGTCGCAGGCGATCGGCCCTGGGGCCCCCGCATCCACGCTGGTGCCACCATCGGTGCCCGCATCGGTGCCCGCATCGAGGCTCGCGTCGAGGCCCGCGTCGAGGCGCGCGTCGAGGCCCGCGTCCACGCTGGTGCCACCATCGGCGCTTGCGTCGAGCCCCGCATCCCGCACATCAGCGTCCGATGTGGGACTCGCGTCGATCGAGCCAGAATCGAGATCCGCATCCATCGCGGGAGCCGGGCGTGCATCCCCGTCCCCGCATGCGATTGCTGTCAGCGAGAAGCAGAGCACTGTCAATTTCCTCATACGTGAGGGTACGTCCAAACGACATAGTGCTTCCCTGCTGACGATCGGCGTGAACCGGACTCCCTCGTGGCTACCCGCCGACCGGGCTCTCCGGCACCGGGACGGGCAGCCTCGTGGCGTCGAGGCTGGTCCCATTGTCCAGATAGTGCACGCTCTCGGTCAGGCGCCCGGTGTCGTAGCCTTCCACCTGGAGGCAGGCGCCGATGAGCGAGCCGGACACCTGACCCTGAGACAGATCGACCTGCCCGTTTTCCGCCACCAACACGCCACAGAGCGTCGAGTCCTGCGCCTCGAATCGGGTCGCGACCAGGGTGGCCTCGGAGACGCCGGCGAGGGCCACGCCGTAGGGCGCGTGGGCACAGGTCGTGGCCGCACAGGCCTGCTCGGCGGTTTGGCTCACGACCACATCCGAGAGTTGCGCCGACGTGCCGGGAGTCATCACGATCACGCCAAAGTCTCGGTTTCTTGAGAAGAGCGCGCGGGTGACATCCACCGTTGCGCCGAGCTGCACGGTCATTCCGCGGCCTCCCGTGCCATCGCTCTCTTCTCCCTGGGTGTCTTCAACGACCACGTCCGAGAGAGTCAATGCGCTGTCGGTGCTCACGAATACGC
>JAFDCW010000187.1 GCA_019312705.1 Deltaproteobacteria bacterium | reverse complement strand
ACGCCTCCGGGCGCGCCGGGTCCCGCCGCCGGCGGCTGCAGCACGGCAGCGCCGGGAGACGCGGCCCTCTGGCCGGCCCTCCTGGCTCTCGCGGTCTTCGCCTTCGGCCGTCGCCGCCAGAGGGCCGGGCCCCGCCGTCGCCAGCTCGGCGGGTGACCCACGGCAGCCCTCCGCGCCCCGGGACGACCGGCGGCCCCTCCGCGGGGCCTGCGCTTCTACCTCTCAGCGCGCCGGGACGATCCGGGTACGGCGCTCGACGACGAGGCGGGCGACGGAGCTACGGACCTCACCGTCGAGGCGGAAGGGGATGGTGCGTGATTCGCCGAAGAGCCGGACGCGAATGGTGCCTTCGACCGGGGTGTGATCATCGGCGCGCGCGCGAGTTACCTCGAGGAGGTAGCTGCCGGCGGATGCCCGGCGCAGGCCGAGGCTCTCGCGGCCGAAGGTGGTCCCGTCCTCGCCCCTGACGGTCCTGCGACCGCCGAGCCACGAGAGGCGGGTGCCCTGGGGGGTCACGACAGTCAGGTCGACATCGACCTCGCCCTCCCAGCGGGCATCGAGGGCGAGGGCCCGCCCCGCCCCGCCCGTTCGAACCCGCTCCCGCGCAGGCGGTCGACCTGCGAGCTCCGCCGCTCGGGTCCGCGCGTCGTCGTCGGCTAGCGCGGAGAGCCAGCGGCCGGCCGCGTCTCCGTGGCCGAGCTCCCGCTCGCAACGCACTGCATTGGCGACGGCCTCGGCGTCCTCGCTCTGGATCTCGGCCAGCGCCACTCGGTGGGAGCACGCACGCGCGGGCATCCCGGCTCGGGCAAAGGCCCGGGCGAGGCGCTCCTGGAGCACGATGTTGTCGGGGGCGAGGTCGACGACCCCCGAGAGCAGCCGGATGGCTCGAGCGCGCTCGCCCTCGCGGCCGACGAGGTCCGCCAGGAGAGTGAGCGCCTCAGGATCGCGCTCGTCCCTTTCGATCCACTGCTGCACCGAGGCGAGGGCCTCGTCGATCCTGCCTGCCCGCGACAAGGCGCGCGCGAGGGCCCGGTGCCGGTCGCGGCTGTCGGGATTCTCTCGAAGCGCGGCCTCCGCCGCCTCGACGCGTCTCCGGTCTGCGGACCCGGGGGCATCGCCGGTGCGGATGCTGCCCACGAAGTAGCGCTCCCGGCGCATGAATTGGCCTCCCCGCCTGTTTGGGGGCGGGGGGGGCTGGGGCGCGCTAGCGATGTCAGCCGAGCGGCCCGACGCGTTGGTGGCGAAGATGAACGGATAGCTCACCGTGACGCTGCCGCCCCCCGCGGGCCTCGGGAACCGCATCCTCTGGATGCGCCGCACGATACAGCTCTCGGCCGCCGAGTTGCGCAGGGTCGAGGACGCGACGCGAGCGCTCGCGACGGCGCCCGAGGCAGCGATCCTCCACTGGATCGTGACGCGACCTTGGAGGCCCGGGTCGCGCTGGAGCGAGCGCTCGTAGCAAGCCCGGATGGCGTTCGTATGGGCGCGAATGACACGTTGGGTTTGATCGCGCGAGAGGCTGCCGCTCACCCGGGGCGTGGCGCTCCTCACCTGCGGTCGAAGCCGATCGTGGCCCCCGAGGCGATTCCCGCCCGACGCCGACCCACGGGCGATTGCGCTGAGTCCCCCGCTCGACGCGGAGCCCATCGTCATCCCACGCGCGCCGAGCACGGACCTGAAGTTGGACGTATTCCCGCCCGCGGCCCCAAGCAGGCCGCGCAATCGATTCCCGGCCACTTCTTCGTTGCCCCCGGAATCACCGACGACCATCTCTTCTTCGCCGCTCCACTCGACGCTTGGTCGCGCGCGGTCGACACCGAAGGCTCGAAACATGGCCTCGCTCTCGAGGACGAGGAGAGACGTGTGTCGCGACATGACCCCGAAGGCCTTCGACAATGCAACGATGGTCGCTCGACCGTCGGCCTTGCCCGCGAACTCCAGCTCCTCGATAGTCTTCCCAGCCCAGAGGCGCGGCACGAACGCATTGCCCTCGGACGTGGTCGCCGTGAGCGTTACCGGATGACGGTCCTCGAAGCTTTCGTCCCCAACTCGGCCGGTCAGTACCACTTCGCCGCGGACCTCATTCGTCGTGAGCCGGCCCACGACGAGGATCTCTTCTCCGGCCCGAATCGCGGGGAGTTCGCGTGGCACCACGTCGACGACCCCCTCGGGCATCCGGAGGGAGACATCTTCGAGGCTCGCCCCGAAGGTCGTCTCCAATATCGCGAGGGCCGCTGAACCCAGGCGCTCTCCCGGCACATAGGGGACGTGGTGGCCGCCGCCCGCCCGGGCAACGGCCCGCAAAACGAGGGCGTCGGCGTCGCCGCCGATGCCTACGGTGGAGACACGGATCTGCGGGTCGGCGGCGAGCGGACGAACCTCTGCGGCAACGGAGGAAGCTCGGCGGTAACCGGCGGTGCTCATTCCGTCGCCGAGGTAGATGACGTGCACGCTCCGGCGGTCATCTCGGGCGGCGCCGGCAGCGCGGGCACCTTCGCGGAGGGCCTCGACCAGGTCACTGGCCCCGGCGGGACGGATTGCGCCCAGCCACCCCTCGAGGCGACGCGCGGCCCGCACCGAGGGCTGCCCTGGCGCGTCATCGAAGGCCCGACAGGTCGCGTCGCATGCGAGCACGCTGAAGCGGTCACGGCGGTCCATATCGGCGACGAGCCTCGAGGCGAGCTGAGATGCGCGCTGCCAACGCTCACCGGTCATCGACTGGCTCGAGTCGATCACGAGCACGTAGTCGCGAGACTCAGGCCTCTCGACCACGGGGATGTCGGGGCGAAGCGCGAACAGAACGTAAGGGCGACGGTCCTCGTGGAACTCACGCTGCGCTTCGACGACCTCCGGCTCACCTTCACGGCTCTGTGCCGCCGGCGGCACTGTCGCCGTGCCCCGGTAGGTCCACGAGCGCAGCTCCGAGTCTTCGTTCGGGAGCCGGTAGTCGATGGTCAGGTCCCCCGCCGGAAGGAAGTCCGTCGCGGCGAAGGCGAGGCGCGTGCCCGTCCCCTCGGTCGAGCGCTCCATCGGGTATGCACCTCCCCCGGGGGGAGCCTCTGGGTCGACGCCGGCGATCCGCACGTTCGCTTCGAAGCGCCCCACCTTGAGGGAGGCATCAGCCGTGTGGGGCAGTGGATAGACGTACCGGCGCCCTCGACCGGCGGGGCCGATCGTCTGGGTGTAGGACAGCCGGATCCTCCGCGCCCCGTGGGCCGGGATCGGGAAGATGCGCAGCTGAAATTGACCACCCTGCTGCCATTCGAGCAGCGCTGGATCGCGCCACGGACCGGGAACCCAGATGAACTCCTCGTTGCGTTGACGCTCGGTCTCCGGTGTGGCGTTGCGGATGACGCCGCGCCAGATCTGCTGCCCCCGGTCGCGGGAAACGAACGCGCCGCGCTCCCACTCACCGTCGACCTCGAGGGCGAGGCTGGCTATCTGGGCGTCCGCCGGGAGGGGAAAGCTGTAGATACCCTCGAGGGTGTGGTCGCCGTCGTTCCGGAAGGTCTGCTCGATCTCCGTGCGTGCGACGTTGCCCACGATTCGAACCTGCACCTTGTGCTCGGCGAGGAAGAGAGGGCGCTCCTGATCTTCTGCCTCGCCGGGGCGCCGAGCCCGGAGCTCGCCGAGGCCGACAATGGCCGCTCCGGCGGTCGGCGAGTCGTCGAACTCGGACCAGCCGACCCGGGCGGCCAAATTGACCGCCGGCTCCACCGACGCCGGGCCGTCCCGGTCGAGGATGCCTTCCTGGCCTGCGCTCACATGCACCGGGGCACCGAGCTCCGCATGCGCCAGGACGGCGCCGCGGAGGACCCTCACCACCGTGGAGTCCTCGCCCGCGGTGAGCTGGAGCTTCGTACCGAGGACCTCCACCCGCCCCATCGGCGTCTCGAAGAGCGCCCGGGGGCCGTCCGCCAAATGGGCTACGTCGGCTACCAACTCTCCCCCCGTGAGTCTCAAGCTTCGGGGAGCGCTCGCGGTGAGAGTCAGCTCGGTGCTGTGATTGAGCGTCACCTTCGTCCCCTCGGAGAGGGTGATTACGGCCCTCGTTCGCTCATCGGTCCGCACCGTGGCGCCCGGTTCGAGGACGGCCCCGGCGACCGCCGCTGCGAAGGGCGCTCCATCGAGGGGTCGGACCTGCACGCCAGCGCCGCTGCTCTCCCCTGCCTGGGCGATGGCCACGATGGAGCCCGAAAGAACCTCGGCGACCTGGACGTCGGGCTGACCCTCGCCGTCGGGGCCAAGCAGCCGCAGCCCGACGAAGGACAATCCGACCAGGGCCGCCGCAGCCACCACCCCGAACCCCAGGAGCTTCCCCCGGCCGCTGGGTATGGCCACGACAGAGCGCGGCCTCTCTTCCCTCGCCGCTGGGCTGATCGGCCCTTCGCCGCCGGGTCGATCCTCGACCGCCTGGAGCTCCGGGGCCGGGCGCTTCGGCGCTTCTCCGGCACTCGCCGCCTGCGCCTCGATCGCGGCGATCAAGCGCTCCTCCAGATCCGCCCGGGGGCTCCAATCGTTCCCGGCCTCACCGAGCCTCTGCACCGCGTGCTCGCCCTCGAAGCGGGCGTCCCGATGGTCGGCCGAGTCGGCGAGGCCGCCGGGTCCCCCTCGACGACATCCATGAAGTCGTCCCAGAACTGTCCTTCGTCGTCCTGCCCTTTCATTATTCGACCTCGTGCTTCAAGAGGGTTCGAAGGCGTGCCAGAGCACGGCTCGTTCGTTTGCGGGCTGCAGCTGGTCGAAGCCCCGAGACCTCGACGACCTCCCGGAAGCTCAGCCCTGACTGATAGCGGAGCAGGAGGATCTCGCGCTCCGAGGGCTTGAGCTTGGCGAGGGCCGCGCGCACCGAGCGGGCCCGCCGCGCCTCATCGGCGAGCTCGAGGGGCGATGCCACGTCGGAGATGGTCTCCCGAGCGAGGAGGAGGCGCTTGCCGTCGCGGACCCGGAGGGCGAGGCGTCGGGCGCAGATGCGCCGCGCGATCGTGAAGAGCCAAGCCCGAACCCGGCTCTCTCCTCGGAACTGGCCTATCGCCCGGTGGGCCGAGAGGAAGGTCTCCTGGACGGCCTCCTCGGCCTCGGCCTGGTTGCCGAGCATCGCCATGGAGAGCCTGCCGATGGCGTGGGCGTGCTCGCGTACGCAGAGCGTGGCGGCCTCCTCGAGGGCGCCACGCCGAATCAACGCCACGACGGGCTCTTCTTCAGCTCCCATCGGCTTCGCTTCGGCCAGCACGAACCATGAGAGGGAGGGTACCGGGAATATGTGACCGATTTTTTCGTATGCGGGTCGCTTTGTCGCCGCCGCTATCGAATTGCGATGTCCTCGTGTACATCGCCGCCCCCCCACCTGCGCCGTTCGAGCCGTGGGTCCGCCCCGAGAGCCATGAAGAGCCGGTCTGCGTCAGCCTCGACGCGTGCCGCTTCGTCGTGATTGCTCAACGCTCGCAACACGGCTCCGTGAGTGATTTGGCTGAGGGCGCGCTCGTAGGGGTCGTGCGCCTCGGTGGACAGCACCTGGTCGATCTGCGCCGAGGCTGCCGCGGCGTTGCCGCGCGCGAGTTCGAGCAGCGCGCCGGCCCGTCGTGTGACTTCGAGGTCGGCGACGTCCGAGACTTCGGCGGCGCGGGTTAGGCTCTCGGCCGCCGAATCGTAGTCGCCGCGGCGGGTCGCGAGGCGCGCGACCGTGACGTGGGTCTCGGCGAAGGCGCGGTGGTGTCCTATTCTCGCGGCGGTCTCGAAGATCGCCGCGACGTGGCCCTCGACGTCCTGCCCGCGTCCATCGTCGAGGGCGATCATCGCCAAGTTGTTGTCCGCGATCTGTCGCGCCCCGGCAGCGCCCACGCGCTGGGCGAGGTCGCGGGCCTCTTCCGTGTGTTGCCGGGCGAGGTCGAGGAAGCCTCGGTTGTGCAGGCAGACGCCGATATTGATATGCGCGCGAACGATGCCCGCGGTGTCGCGGGCCGCGGTGGACAGGGCGAGGTCCTTCCGGTTCGTCTCGAGCTGCCCGTCCCAGTCGCCGGCGCGCAGGTAGTTGGCGCCGAGGCGGCCGCACAACGACGCCCGGAACGCTGGCGCGGAGATTCGCGCCGCGACATCGAGGGCGCGCTGCCCGTGGGTGATGCCTTCTTCGTTGCGCCCCAGCCGATAGCCGAGAACCCAACCCATCAAGGAGTGGACCCGCGCGAGCTCCATCGGGTCGCCGACCTCGCCGAGGGCATTGAGGGCCTCCTCGAGGTAGCCGAGGCCCGCCTCGAGGTTCCCCGCCTGTACGGCGGCATCCGCCCGGCAGTGGAGGAGCTTCGCCGCCATGACCGGGCGGCCGTCTTCGATGACCGCGAGCGCCGCGGCCACGTGGGTGTCCGCGTCGGTGGTTCGCCCCGCGGCGAGAGCTGCCTCCGCAAGCCACCGGTGGGCACGCGCGTGGTCGATCGCGTCGGCGGCATCTCCGACCGCCAAGGCCGTCGCTCGGTCTAGGTAGGGTGCAGCCGACTGCAGGCGCCCGGATTCGAGCTCGATGCGCGCAGCTTCGGTCAGGGCGTAGGCGGCGCTGCCGGCGAGCCCAGCCGCCGCCGCGAGCGTCGCCACGCGGGCCTGATTGATCGCCGAGTCGTCCAGGCAGTAGCGGCATAGCCACTGCGCCGCGGCCGCGAAGAACTCTCGTCGTGTGGCTTCGGGCAGCTCGCCCAGTAGGTGCTCGGCGAGTGCCGGAGATTCGAGGCGGAGCCACGGCTCCTGGCGCGCGCACGAGCCCTGCGTCTCGGTCAGGATGCCCCTCTGGGACAGATCTGAGAGGGCCTCCCGATCATCGTCCTCGCCGGTGAAGCCCCGAGCCATCGCCTGAGCGCCGCGTTTGGGAACGTCGCCACCGAAGGCCGCGGCCGCGCGCAGGAGCGCGAGGGGGTAGGGGGCGAGGTCCCGGACGAAGCCGGCGATGTCGCGATTGCGCGACGACACCGCGGCCGCGAGCGGCGCGAGATCCGCTGACGAGTCGGCGGCCGGTCGCGGCTCCGGCGCCCCGGGGCAGAGGCGGTCCCAGAGGTCGTCGAGGCTCCCAGCGTCCGGGACCTCGGCGTCGATCCGCACTTCGTCGGGGCCCACCTGAGATACGTTGCGCAGCAGGACGGCGCCGACACCTCCCGTGGCCCGCTCGGTCAGCGCGCGGATGACGTCCGTCGTGCCGCTGTCGACACCGTCCGCGTCGGCGACGACGATCACGACCGGGCGCCGGTCCGGGTCGAGAATGGCGTCGCAAACGGCATAGGCTTCCATGACCGCCGTGCTCATCGCGCCGGTCGGGCCGACCCCCAGCAAGCCGCCCACGAGGGCGTCTCGGCCCCACTGCGTGTCCTCGAGGCCCGTCGCCCGAATGCCCTCGACCAGTCGCTCGATGGCGCGGCGCAGGCTGTCGTCGTGAGAGGCGCCGAGCGAATCGAGGACGACCCCCGCCAACGCCTGGAACGGCGCGCAAGCGCCGCCCAGACGACCCCGCACGAAACAGGTGCGAACACCGCGTTCCTCGAGCTTGGCCCGTAGAGCGACCGGGACGTCGTCGAGCCCCGCGCCTCGGGGACCGACCACCGATACCACGCGGCCGAGATCAGTTCCGAGCGCGTGCAGGACCGCCTCCGCCAGGCGAGGACGACGCAGCCGCTCGACCTTGCCGCCGAGGGTCGTCCGGCGAGTGACGCGCGCTGGCGACGCCCGCTGGGTGGAGAACCCGTCGGCGTCGCCGGGTGAGGCGCGCTGAACGTCTTGGGCCAGCATGGTCTGCATCGATTGCAGTCCAGGCTCGCTGAGCGCAGGGGGGCGCTGTGAGCCAGCTCGGGCTGGCACCGTCTTCGAGGCCTCGTGCCAGGCCGCAGCGGCGCGAGCGGCCGACGAGTATCGCTTGCCAGGGTCACGGGCGAGCAGCCGTTCCACGACCTCCCTGAGGCCCGCCGGAGCGCGCAGCCCGCTCCGTGGTCGCATTGGGGCCGGGGCGATGGAGAGCGTCTTTTCGACGATCTCGACGGCGGTTTGGCCGCTGTAGGGGGCGTCCCCGGAGAGCATTCGGTAGAGGACCGCACCGCAGCCGAAGAGGTCGCTCGCGGGGCCGGGGCTGCCCACACCGGTCGCCTGTTCGGGGCTCAGGTAGCCGGGCGTGCCGCTGATCAATCGATGCCCCCCGAGGCGCCGTGTGCCCGATTCGTTCCGGGCGCGTGCGAGGCCGAAGTCCGTCAGCTTGGCGACGCCCCGCTCATCGACCATCACGTTCGAGGGCGTGACATCGCAGTGCACGACGCCGGCGTCGTGGGCGTAGCCCAGGGCCGCGAGCAGGTGGCCACCGAGGCGAATGATCTCGTCGAGGGTGAGCGAGTTTGCCACCTCCTCGAGGTCCGGCCCGTCGACTCGCTCGTAGACGAGATATGGCCGGTCGTCCTCGAAGCCCCACTCGATCAGCGCGACGATATTCGGATGGCGCAGTCGCGCGGCCAGGCCCGCCTCCCGCTGAAACCAGTGGTTGCGTACGGTCCCTGCTTCCCGGTGGGCGAGCTTGACCGCAGCGTGCACGCCCGTGTCGTGGTGAGTGGCCGCGAAGACGACGCCGGCCCCTCCTTGGCCGAGCGCCTCGCCAAGGACCCAATCGCCGACGCGGTCGGGGCCCGCTCTGTCCATGCCAGGGTCACTTCGCATCGCGCGTTCCGAACGGCGGCGAGTATACCTCATGAGCGTGCCGCTCAGGTCTCTCCTCGAAGGGGTCGTGCATGTCGAGGTACTGCGCGGCAAAAGCGCAGAACCGGAGGCGGCCCCAGACCTACTCGTCGAGGTGGCCCACGGCGCCGACCGGCGCGTCCACTACGACGCCCCGCGCACCCGCCTCGTAGGAGACCTGGCGCGGGACTTCCACCTTTTCGAAGAGCTAGACGTCGACGGGGCCGCGGTCGAGGAAGTCGCCGGTCCCCTCGCCGACGTCATCGACCGTTGGCTGCGTCAGCGCCCGTCGATGCGGGCGTGACATCCGTGGTCGCCAGGTTGTCCGCCGAAAATGCGGTCGAGGCCGCCTCACGCCCTCTTGAGCACGAAGAAGAAGTGGTCGCCCTCGCCGCGGCCGGCGTTGATGCCCCCGATGCCGAGCATCGTGCCGTCGGCGAGGGGCTTCACCTCGTCATAGAGCGCCCCCCGGATGGGGCGCGGTAGCTTCGAGACGCCGTAGGTCAGGCAGAGCGCGTCGGTATCGCGCCACCGGGACGGCCCGGGCTGCACTTCGAAGCGGCCCATGGCTATCTGAGGTGTGAAGAAGAACCAGAGGTGGCGGTCGAAGTCGACGCCGAAGGGGATCCACTCGAAGCCGATGCGCTCGCTCCAGCGCCAGAGCGGGCGCCGCGATGTCGCGTGGTCGATGCGCACGAGAACGCGCCCGCGGTACCGGCCGCGCGGCGGCGCGAGGTCTGCCGGAGCTTCCCAGAGCGATTCGAGCTCCCCCCGGGACATCGAACCGAGTTCGGCCGCTGTGGGTCCGGTCGCCATGCGGTCATGCCCTCACTGCGCCGCGCACGGCTTCGATGATCCGCGGCACGTCGGGCAAACAGCGTCCTTCGAGCGCGGATGCGTAGGGGATCGGCACATCGGCCCCCGCGATGCGGCGCGGGGCAGCGCGCAGCGCCCCAAAGAGCTTTTCGCTCACCCGTGACACGACCTCGCCGCCGAAGCCGTGGGTGAGCGGCGCGTCCTCGAGGGTCACCAGGCGCCCGGTCTTGATGACGCTCTTGGCGATGGTCTCGAAGTCGAGGGGCACGAGGGTGCGCGGGTCGACCACCTCGACGTCGATGCCCTCCCGGGCCAGCTCGACGGCCGCGGCCTCGGCTTTCATGAGCGCCGCGCCCACGGTGACGAGGGTGACATCGGCGCCCTCGCGGACGACCCGGCCGACGCCGAGGGGCGCGAGGTGATCGCCCTCGGGTACCTTTCCCGTGGCCGCGTAGAGCATCTTGTTTTCGAAGAAGACGACCGGGTTGTTTGAACGGATGGCGGCCTTGAGCAGACCTTTGGCGTCGGCCGGGGTGCCCGGGGCCACCACGATGAGGCCTGGGATGCCGGTCAAGAGCGCCTCGAAGCTCTGCGAGTGCTGCGCCGCCATGCCGAGGCCGGCCCCCCCGGGGGTTCGAACGACGAGGGGCATCTGGACCTGGCCCCCCGACATGTAGCGCAGCTTGGCGGCGTTGTTGACGATGGGGTCCATGCAGCAGGTGAGGAAGTCCGAGAAGAGGATCTCCGCCACGGGCCGGGCCCCTGCCATCGCCGCGCCCACCGCCGAGCCCACGATGGCGTACTCGCTGATGGGCGTGTCGATGATGCGCTCGGTCCCGAGGGTCTCGACGAGACCCGTGGTCACGGCGAAGTAGCCGCCCCGGGTCACGTCCTCTCCGAGCAAGTAGACCCGCTCGTCGCGTTGCATCTCTTCGCGCAGCGCTTCCCGGAGAGCCTCCGAGCAGCTCATCTCGCGGGATCCACCGGCGGTGATCCGTGGTTGCCAGAGCTCGCGCAGGTCCGGCGCGAAGACGTCGTCCGCGATGTGCTCCTCGGTTGGCTCGGGGCTCTCGAGGGCCGCCGCGAGGGAGTCCTCTACGGCGCCTCGGGCCTCGGCCTCGAGGCTGTCGTCTTCCTCTCCCTTACCGAGGGCCGCGGTCCACGCTTGGATGGAGCAGCGCGCCTTCGCAGCCTCGAGCTCTCCGTCGGGGCGGTACTCGCAAGGGTCGCCCTCCATGTGGCCGTGCCAGCGGTAGGTCTCACAGACGACCAGCGTTGGCCCGTCTCCGCGCCGCGCCCGTTCGACCGCCTCTCCCATGGTCTCGTAGACGGCCCACACATCATTGCCATCGCAGGTGACGGCGGGCATGCCGTAGGAGACGGCCCGGGCTTCGAGGCTCGGCGCCCGGGTATGTTTGGCGACGGCCGTGAACTCGCCGTAGCGATTGTCCTCGAGCACGAAGACGGCGGGCAGTCGGAAGAGCGACGCCATGTTCAGGGCCTCGTGGAACATGCCTTGGTTGGTCGCCCCGTCCCCGAAGAACGCGACCGCGACCTGGGAGCCGCCGCGCATCTGCACCGCATGGGCGGCGCCGGCGGCGATGAGGGGGCTCGCCCCGACGATGCCATTGGCCCCGAGGGCGCCCACGGTCGCGTCGGTGACGTGCATCGAGCCGCCCTTGCCGCCGCAGAGCCCCGCCGACCGCGCCATGATCTCGGCCATCATGCCGCCGAGGGGCGCACCCTTGGCGAGCATGTGCCCGTGGCCGCGGTGGGTCGTGGCCATGTAGTCGTCGGGGCGAAGGGCGAAGCAGGCGCCGACAGCGGTCGCTTCCTGGCCGATGCTGAGGTGAATCGCCTCGGTAGGCACTTGCCCCGTGGCGTAGAGTTCGGCGAGCTTTTCTTCGAAGGCGCGCACTAGGCGCATGCGCCGGAGCATCTCGGTTTTGAGATCGCGTTTGTCCTCCGGGAGATCGGACTCCCGAAACCGCACGGGCGTTTCATCCAGGCGATCGACGAGGGGGATCCGTGCGCCGAGGCCGTCGTCGGCGAAGTCGATGGGCGCGCGTCCGCGGTGAGTGAGGCGTCGCAGTCGCCCCATGGAGTCGTGGCCGAGGCCCTCGAGGCGGCGGCGCCATCGTTCGACTACGCCGCTTGCTTCATCCGTGTGCTCGGGGACCGTGTGCCCGAGGCCCAGCTCCGAGAGCACCTCGCGATAGATCGGAAAGGCCGGTTTGACCGCGGGCAGGAGCGCGAGGGCTTTCGTGATGTCGCCCCGGGAGATGACTTTGCGGCTCGCGATCGCGAGCGGCACGTTGAGCTCTCCGAGCCAGAAATCGTGGGCCACGTCGGCCGACTGGAAGAGCTCGAGGGCCGGCGTGAGCGAACTTTCACCGACCTCCCAGGAGAGCTCTTGCCCGGTCATGTCGATCGTGATCTGCCCGTCGGGTTCGGTGTAGTGGAAGCGCAGGACGAAGCGCCCCGCCAAGAGCGCCGAGACGACCTCCCGGCGGTCCGACAGCCGCCGGAAGAGCGTATCCAGCACGCGGTAGAGCTGCTCGGTGTCGCGAAACGTTCTCATATCGCCCCCTCTACGAATGTAGTCCCGCTAGTGTGTGATGCAGAGTCATGGGAGGGAGTATCGCGTTCCTCGCAAGGAAGGAAGGCGATGGAAATGCACCGCATTTTCGAGGTTTCCTGACGCCGCGAGGGAGCCGTGGAACGAGCGAGAAACCTTCCGTGGCTCTGGATCACGCACTAATCCAGAATGCTCAGCCGGAGAGCTCGCCCAGGGCTTGCACCGGCGCTTGTGGTAGCGCCTTTTCTCGCGCGACTCCCGGCCGATCTGCGCAGCTGCGCCCAGGACTTCGCGGGCTCGAGGTTGCCTTCCCATACTTCGGAGATCTCTATGCGGTGCACGGAGACGCACTGGTGGCAGGCCTCGCCGACCTCACCTCGTAGTTCACGGAGGCGCGGGTGTTTCAGGATCTCGGGCAGAGGCGTATCGCGGAGGTTGCCGACGGGGCGCGTGCCCCAGTGCATGCAGTCCACGACGTCGCCGTTGGCCTCGATGGGCAGCATCAGCTTCGGCCAATGGCAGCGATAGACCGGGGGCCCGGCGGCCATCATATCGAGGTGCGTATGGGAGTTGAGGATCGGGTAGCCGCGGCGCTTCAGGTCGGCGACGGTCCGGAAGGCGAGCGACAGTTCTTCCTGGGGCGCCGCGTACTGGTCGATGGTCACGTCCGTATCGCTCGCCGCCTCCTCGCGCATGCCGTTGAAGACGCCGATCACGCCGAGGGAGCGCATGAGCTCGGCCATCTCGCGGACGGTGTCCGGGTGCACGTTGGCCTTCTGAAGCGTGCAGATGAAGACGATGGGCCTCTTCGGGTCGCGACGCCGCACCTCCCGGGTGGCCGAGATGATTCGGTCGAAGAGGCCGGGGATCTTGCGCATCGTGTCGTGCTCCGCCGACGGGTGGTCGAGGGAGATGCAGAGGCGGTCGACGTAGGGCAGGACGGAGTCCAACTTGCGTTCGAGGAGGAAGCCGTTGGTCACCATGTTGGTGATGAGGCCGAGGCCCTTCGCGTGGCGCATGATGCGCTCGAAGTCTTTGTGCAGGAGCGGCTCGCCGCCCCAGACCGATACGCCCAGGAAACCCGCCTTACGTGCGTCGGTATAGAGCTGCTCGATCTCCTCGGTCGGCAGCTGGTCCTTCGGGTCGTAGAAGTCAGGGTTCCAGGCGCAGAAGCCGCAGCGCGCATTGCAGCGCGCCGTCAGGGCGTGCACCAGGTAGAGCGGCCCTCGTCGTCCCAGCCGTGCCCCGGCCAGGAGGCGGGTCACTTCGAATGCGGATATGTGTCCTGTGCTCATGATGATAACTCCTCGATCTTCGAAGCCAGTTCGATGATGTGACTGCGCCGGCGCGCGAGCGCGTCGGGTGAGAGGGGGTCCTCGCCGAGCAACTCACCGAGGACAGGCTCGTAGATGAAGTAGCCGGCGATGGCGCCGAAGAGGCTCAGGGCGGCGTGCACCGCCCGGTCGCCGCCGAAGTGCTCGGTGAGCAGGGCCCGCAGCGGGCGAAGCATCTCCGGGAACTGGTCCACGCCCCCATCGAGCACTTCCCGGAGCAGCAGGCGCTGCATCTGCGGCTCCTCGGCGAGGAAGTCGAAGTAGGCCCCGGCGAGGCGAGGGGCCGACGGTCCCTCAGCGAGGGCCGCGCCGAGACGCGCGTGCAGTCGGCCCTGGGCCTCGGCTACCACCGCGTCGTAGAGAGCCCGCTTGCCGCCGAAATAGTAGTTGATCATCGCCGCGGTGACGCCGGCGTTTTCGCCGATGGTGCGCACCGAACTGGCCTGAAAACCTCGCAGCGCGAGCTCCTCACGGGCGGCGTCGAGGATCCGGTCCCGGACCCCTTCGGTTTCATCAGAGGCGCTGTTACTCTGTGGCACTAAACAACCTTTCTAAACGACTGTTTAACATCGATTCGCGCCGGGTCAAGGAGATATTGCTCTCCAGGTAGACAGGTTGGGCGGCCAGGCCTCGGTCAGCCTCCGGTCAGGCCCGGGTCAGCGCGCTTGGGGGAACTCGTCCCTCTGGCTGCGCACCATCAGTGCTTCGTAGAGCTTCGGCGCGAGGCGTGAGAGCCACCAGGAGCCTCGGCTGATCGCCGACGGCGTGAGCATACGGTCGCCGCGCGCTGCGCCGGCGACGATCGCCTGGGCGACCTCGTCGGGCTGCATGACCGCCCCGGCTTTGGCCCGGGGGCCGTCGCCGATGGCGTCGCCGGTCCCGGAGAGCGCCCGCGTCTCGATCTTCGTCGCGATGAACGACGGACACACTTGGCCCGGGGGCCGTCGCCGATGGCGTCGCCGGTCCCGGAGAGCGCCCGCGTCTCGATCTTCGTCGCGATGAACGACGGACACACCATCATCACCTCGGCCCCGGTCCCCCGGAGCTCGGTGCGCAGAGAGCCGTAGAACCCGTGCAGCGCGTGTTTGCTTGCGCAGTAGCCGGTCCGGCCGATCAGGGGCGCAAACCCCGCGACGCTCGAGATCGCGATGATGAGGCCCTTCCGGGTCGTGATCGACGACAGCGCCGCCGCGGTGCAGTTCACCGAGCCGAAGAAGTTCACTTCCATCACTCGGCGCACGACGCTCGCTTCGGTGTCGGCGAAGAGGCTCCGGTGGCTGATGCCGGCGTTGTTGATCAAGACGTCGATGCCGCCCCAGGTGGAACACACCTGGTCCATCACCGCCTCGCACGCCTCTTCATCGCAGACGTCGAGCTCGATGCCCATCGCCCGTCCCTTCGGCAACGCAGCTACGGCCTCGCCCAAAGCCCCGGTGTCCCGGTCGAGCAGCGCGACGCGTGCCCCCTCCGCGACGAACGCCCGCCCGAGGGCGGCCCCGATGCCGCCGCCGCCGCCGGTGATGACAACGACGCGGTTCCCGAACGACCGTCGTTCAACCACGGCTCTCCTTGTAGAGCGCGAAGACCTCCCGGCTGGTCTTGGATGGCCGGTAGCCGAGCTCGCGCCGGAGCTTGCCGTTGTCGAGGACCGGCCGGTGAAGCAGAAACGCCACCTGCTCGGGCCCATAGGGGGTGAGGTCCCGCTGATTCAAAAATGCGAGGCCCTTCTTCACCCACCCCGTCGGCAGGGAGATGTAGCGCCGCCCGAGGCTCGTCGCGATCTCCCGGAGGGTCATCACGCCATCCCCGGTGAGATTGAACGTGCCCGCCCAGCTCCCGTGCACTCCTCTGCAGAGGCAGTCGACGAGGTCCGAATCCCAGATGAAGCAGAAGGGCGTGTCGGCTCCATCGAGGCCCATCACGACGGGCCGCTCGAAGAGGGCGGTGATCTGGTTCTTCACCGACGCTCCGAGGACCGTCGAGACCCGGAAGATGAGCTGCTCGAGCTCCGGGTGCTCGGCGCTTGCCTGGGCGAGCTGGTCTTCGACTAGGCGCTTGTGCCACGCGTAGGCGAACTCTTCGTTTCCGCGAAGGGCGTCGTCTTCCCGAAGCATCGGGGCGTTGTCGGCGTGGTAGCCGTAGGCCGCGCCGCTGCTCGTATAGACGAGCTTTCGGACCCCGGCCCCTATGCACGCCGCGGTCA
>JAFDCW010000186.1 GCA_019312705.1 Deltaproteobacteria bacterium | reverse complement strand
CTTCATGCCTCGACCTGGGTCAGCTGCAGTCGGCACCGGCGACCCGAGCGTCTACGACGGCGCGACCACGGTGAACCGCGGGCTATGGCCCTTCGCGACGCCTTGACCAGGGCAGGTGCGTCAGAGGGCGCCACCGCCTCAGCGAAAGGGGCTGCCCTTCTTCATGACCACCGCCGTCGCGAGGGCCGTGGCGGGGCCTGGCACGAACTGTAGGGATTGCAGCCTCGGGTCGTCGTGGTCGGATTGCAACCGCATGAGCGCCCGTTGGGCCTCGACGCGACGGCCCGCCGCGGCGAGAGTGTGGGCTTGGGCGACGGTGCGTTCGTGGGCGTAGCGTTCGTCTGAGATCCAGGAGGCGAGGGCGGTTGCCTCCCGGCGCCGGCCCACCGCGGCGGCGGCCACAGCGTCGAGGGCGAGGTGCCACTCCTCCCATGCTCCATCCAGCGTTCCGTCGACTCCGTCGAGGATGTTTCGCGCCTCGGCGACCTGTCCGAGCTGAAGATGAGCGAGGGCGCCGTAGACGGCGAGGTAGCGGTGCCCTCGGCTGCTGACGCGGTCGAAGTGCGCATCGTCCAGGATCTGGAGGACGTCCTCGTGATGTCCGGCGCCGCTCAGGGCAGCTATGGTGCGCAAGAGAATCTGGGCGTAGCGGTCGTGGTTGCTTCTGGCTTCGGCCCGCCGGAGGGCGCGCTGGAGCGTGGCCCAAGTCGCCGGCCGGGATGCCTCGTCTCGAAGCCGCGCCACAACACGTTTGCGGCGCAATCCGGCAAGCAGCGCGGTCGGCGCCAGGGCAGCTGCCCCCCATGCGGTGAACGCCTCGATGGCGCTCTGCGACTTCTTGGCGATGAGACCGCGCTGCTTTCGGGCCGATGGCTCGGAGAATGCTGACGCGGTCGCGTGCAATGGACCGGCGGCGCGGGGAACTGCCAAGCATCGACAATGCGCGCGGTTGATCGGTGCGTCAATCGTGGGCGGCGTCAAATCTCGTGCCAGAAAATCACAGCGCTCGGGGCGCCGCGTTCGGGCTCAAATTCAGACGATGGTCGGCCTTCACAGAAGCAATCGGTCGGGGCCCCGTCAGCTACCGGGGGTTGGTCGACAGAACTGATGCGCCTCTCCGTAGGACCCCATGGGTCGACTCGTCGCGAGCCGAGATGCCGTACCAGCCCTGGGGTTCGTGGGGGGGATCCCCGGTGAGCGCTTCGCCGGGCCGCCAGGCGCCGCCGGGTTCGGTCGCCAGGACCTCGCCGGCCCACGCCCAGAAGACGATGCCCGCGATGGGCAGGCCGTCGCGTCGTGCTCGGCCCACCTCGTCGATGATGGCGTCGAAGAACCGGTCGCGGCGTTCGGTCGTGGCGTCCTGACCGAAGCGGCCTGCGTCTCGGGCGAGGCCGAGCTCTTCGACGATCAACGGGCGGCCGAGGACCTGGGCGCGCTCGGCGTGGTCGCGCACATAGCTACGCGCCCAAACGAGCATCTCGTTGAAGGCGGCGTCGTCGTCCGCTACCGGATCCCAACGGCCCCAGTTTTGAGGCCAGAGGTGAATCGTCGTATGGGTAATCGCCGGGTGGTCGTGGTCGTCCTCGAAGGACAGGCCGGCGGCGTCGGGCGCGAGGGTCGACCCCTCGGAGCCGAGGGCTACCGGTCGACCCGTCAGTGCCCGGATCCGGGCTGCGCTCTCGTGGAGAAAGTCGCGCATCGCCTCCGTTTCGTTTGCACCCCGGGGCTCGTTCAATACCTCGAAGAATCGCACCGCTTCGTGCCCGTGCAGCTCCCTGGCGATGCTCTCGAGATGAGCCCCGAAGAGGTCGCGGGCGTCCTTCGAAGCGTAGAACCCGGCGGCGTAGCGCGCGAAGGTCTCCCAGTCGGGGTCCGCTCCGACGGGGTAGGGGATAGCGCTCCCGTCACACCACGCGCGGTACTGGGCGAGGCCGCCGGACCAATGCCAGAAGTTCCCGAGACATACGATCGCACCGAGGCCGCGTCCGGCGATCGCGTCGAGGGCACGGTTCAATCCCCGGAGCATGTCGGCTCGCGGCGCTCCGGGTGAAGGCGTCAGGCTCGGCACCACCCGATGAGGGGCGTCATCCGGACCTTCGCTCCCGGCGAGTATGCGGACCACCCCGACCCCCAGTTCCTTCAGCCGGTCGAGCTCGCGGTCGAGGCGGCGAGGGTCTTGGGCGCCCCACCACATCGCCTGCCACAGATTGACGCCGACGAAGGCCGCCTCTGGGCCTCCTGTTGCTTCGTTCCGATCCCCGCTATCATTCGCCGATGCGTCCCTTGCTTGCATGCCTCGCTCTCCTGCTCCTGGTCGGTCCGGCCTGCACGGAAGATACTCGCCCGCCGGGCGACGGGGCAGTTTCGGTCGATAGTGGGCGCCGCGACTCGGCCCCCGCCGACACCTCGACCGGGGACGCCAGCGACAGCGGCGGCGGTGACTACAACTACTGCCCGGGCTCCGAACCCAATTCGATTCCGGCCTGTCGTATCGACACCGACTGCGAGTGCGGCATGTGCAGCCTCGGCTCGATCTGCGGCGGCGTTGGCTGCGCGGCGGAGTGCGGGTCGGATGACGACTGCACCGACGGTTGGTGCGCGACCGGGTGCTGCCCCTATTGCGTCCCGTCTTGTCCCACCACGGCTTGTGCGGCGGGAACGCGCTGCGACGAAGCCACCGGACGATGCAACCGCATCCCCTGCGACGACCCCGAGGGCCAAGCGTGTACGACCAACTTCCGGTGTGTGGATGGAGGGTGCCGCCGCATCGAGTGCGCAACCGACACGGACTGTGATTGCGGAACCTGTGCCCAGGGCGGCTGCTACGACCGGCCGGGCCAGTGCTGCCCCCCACTGCCGGGTTGACCCCCCAGGAATCTGCAAGTCCATCCCGGAGCGTTCTGGGCTTGTGGTAGGGTCCGCGTCCATGGTGCACCGGTGGGCTGTGGGTGCCTGTCCGGGGTCTTCGCAGGCATTGGGCTCTTCGTATTCTACGTCGTGCTCTGGCCCTCGCTCTGACACCGGCGTTGGTGAGCCTTGGAAAACGAATTCCTGCAACCGGACTACTCGGGTGAGCTCGACCTCGACGCGCGGCTCGGTCGCATGCCAGCCACCGGCCGAGTCAAAGGCATGTTTCTCGCCGGGATCGTCGACCGTGCGCACGCCCTCGGGGTGAACCTCGGACGGCCCCGCTACGTCGCCTTCAAAGACTACCCGCTGGGGGAGTACCTCGAACTGCTCGCGGATGCCGCGGTGCGCGTGCATCCAAAGCAGCCCCCCCTCGAAGGACTGAGGCGCCTCGGTCATACGGTCTATCCGACCTTCATGGCCTCGACCATCGGAAGGGTCACCATGGCAGTCGCGGGTCGGGACATGCGCGCAGCCGTCGGCCTCGTCCCCCGCGCCTACACCATTTCGGGAAATACGGCGCGCATAGAAATCCTATCGATCTCGAACTACTCCGCGCGGCTGCATCTGCGAGGCGTCTGGGACTGGCCGGCGGCCTACCAGGTTGGAATCATGGAGGGCGGCTTCGACGCATACGAGGTCGACGGCGAAGTAACGGTCGAAGTCCTGGGTCTATCGGAGGCCCGACTCAACCTCGAGTGGCACCCCCGGTGAATCGTCCGGCGGTCAGGTGCAGAAGAACGAGCCCAGGCCCGTGCCCATGAAGTTGCACCGGCCGTCGCTCCCGCACGAAGCGTCCACCGGGGACCCGGCTCCCGCGTCAGAAGCCGCCGTCTGGCAATCCGCTTGCACGGTGCAGGTCGTAGAGCACACCGTGCCCCCGCAGAGCGAGTCGTAGTCGTGGAAGTCCCAGCAGACGCCCTCCACGCACTGATCGTCCGTGGTGCAACCGGACGTGCCCGTGGCCAGCAGCCCCGCCGTGTCGGGCCCCGAATCAGCGGGGGCATCTGGCAGGGCATCAAAGGTGGCGTCGGGCATGGCGGTGTCTTCGGTCGAGGCGTCCGTGACGGCGCTATCGGAAGCGCCATCGGCCACCGTAGAATCCATCGGCGCCGAGTCGCTCGCCGCGGCGTCATCGGGGCCGGTATCCGCCACCGACGAGTCCATCGACGCAGCGTCCCCGGAGCCTGAGTCCGAGACCGACGAATCCGCGGTGGAGGAGTCTGCAACGCCATCGTCGTCGCCGCAGCCGACCGACGCGATGAGCAATAGAGAAGATAGGAGAGACGGGAGAGCCTTAGTCATGGCCCTATCGTAGCAACCACACCAACGGCGGGTGACTTGTTGGGCGCGAGGATCGACAGGTCGCGGCGGATCCAGACGCGCTTCCGGCTGACCCAGCCTACGGCACCAAACCTACGGCGCGGTACCTTGCGGTCACGTAACTTACGGTCGCGTAGTATGGTTGGCGACATGGCCACGAGAAAGAAGCTCACCGCCGCCGCCCGCCGGGCCCAGTTGATCGAGGTCGGCCGAGCCGCCTTCGCCAAGGGGGGCTACGAAGCCACTTCGGTCGAGCGCATCGCCAAGCGCGCCAAGGTCTCGAAGCCCATCGTATACGAGCACTTCGGCGGCAAGGAGGGGCTCTACGCCGTGATCGTCGACCGGGAGGTCGAACACGTCGTCGCCATCATCTCCGCGGCCATCGCCACGGGCAGCCCCCGGGAACGCGTTGAACAAGCCGCGCTGGCGTTTCTGACCTACGTCAAAGACCGCCCCGAGGGCTTTGCCGTACTCACCCACGACGCCCCCGTCGGTGCCAGCCGGGGCAACTTCTCGAGCCTCTTGAGCGACGTCGCCGAGCGGGTGGGAAAGGTCTTCGCGGTCGCCTTCAAAGAGGCCGGGTACGACGCCAAGGCCGCGCCGATCTACGCGCACGCATTGATCGGCATGGTGACCTTTGTCGGCCAGTGGTGGACCGAGGAGCAAAAGCCCCCCGTCGACAAGGTCGCGAGTCACATCGCCGGACTCGCGTGGATGGGGCTCCGGCATCTTCCGCAAAAGCCCGCACCCATCGGGAAAGCTCTTTCAGAATAGGCTGAAAGGTACGCCGCCTCTACGGCAGCAGCAGCAGCTTGCCGACGACCTTGCCGCCCTGGGACTCGATGTGGGCGCTTTCGGCCTGCTCGAGGGGGTAGGTCTTCGCGATCAACGGGTCGAGTTTGCCTGCGGCCAAGGCGGCGACGAGGGGCTCGAGGGTCGCGGTGTCGGGGCGGCCGAGAACCGTATTGACGCTGGGCAGGAATGTGAACGCGAGGTAGTCGGCGGGGCGGATGACCACCAGCGTGACCCGGCCCCCGGGGGCCAGGAGGCTGCGGCACTTGGCGAGGGGGTACTTGTCCGTGCCCACCGCTTGTAAGACGAGGTGGTACGGGCCGTGCTCTTTCGCGGCCTCGAGGGCATCGCCGGCGCCGTAGTCGATGGCCACCGCGCCGTAGCTCTCGACGAGGTCGACATTGCGCGCCGAGCAGACCCCGACCGGGTGGGCGCCGAGCAGCTTCGAGAGCTGGATCGCCATCAGCCCCACGCCCCCGGACGCGCCGAGGATCAAGACCCGGGCGTCCGGCGTCGTCGAGACCGGGGAGAGGCGGGTGAGGGACATCCACGGTGTCACCGCGGCTACGGGCAGGCATGCCGCCTTCTCGTAGGTGACCTCGGGGGGCAATACGGCGCATTGGTCCGGGCGCACGATGACCTCGTCCGCATAGCTTCCGTATTGCTTGCGGCCAAAGTTGGTGCCGCCGACGACCCGGTCCCCGGGGGCGAGGCCGGTGACTCCGGTGCCGACTTCGATGACCTCCCCCGCAAAATCCACCCCGACGACCAGGGGACCCGACGGGCCGAGCAGGCGATGGGCGAAGCGCAGGGGTCCCCCGCTGCGCATCTTCCAATCGACCGGGTTGACTCCGATCGCGCGCACGGCGACCCGCACCTCCCCGGCGCCGAGGGGCCGCGACGGCAGGTCGACCGGCGCGAGGGGAGCGGACGGGGAGGTCGATGTCATCACGCGCATGGTCGAACGTGACCGTATTCGCACAATTGGGTGATCTGCAAACTACCGCGGCGGGCCGTTGGTTTCGTGCTGCCTATCTGCACGGGGAACTGAGCCGGGCGACACGTTGCACGAGCGGTAGGATCTTGTTCTGGATTGACGGCGTACTTGGGGGTGCCTCCAGCTCCAGGGGCTTTGTTACGCGGTGACCGGAGTTGGCGCTGTTGGAGGCGGGGATGATGCCGCGGGGGACGGAAGGTGCCCGGTTGCCGGACGCTTTTACTTCCGCTGGAGGCACCGGTCGGCAATCCGGCTCTGGTCGACTGACGTCGCCCGACGCCTTCTCGCAGACCTCCCCAAGCACGCCTGCTTTGCCTGAGTAGAGCCAACTGTTCTTGAGATGGTGGTCTCCGGGGACCTAGTTGGTGGTGGTGTGCATGGGGGATGGCCGGTCCCGGCGGCGGGTCGTCTGCTCCGCTCCTAACTGTCGCAGGTGCCAGACCGTCCTTGAAGGAGACCTCAGCGTCGACGTTGTCCCTAACCGGGTCCCATACTTATCGCGGCGGGCCGTTCTACCGAAAGAGCCCATCGCCCTGGTTTGCACGGAACGGCTTGCGCCCCAGCATAACGGTGTTATGCTGGTCGGCGTAACGTCGTTACGCTCAGAGAAACCGCCAATAATGCCCGAATCCGCCATAGATGAGGCCCCCGTACAGGTCTGTGATGCCCTCCTCGACGGCACGCTCGGCGCCCCCGATCTCACCGCCCGCCGCCTAGGTGCGCATCTCGGCAAGACGACGTCGGTGCTCTACCACCAATGGGGCTCTCTCGATGGGTTCCTGTACGCCGTGTCGCGTGCCGCCATGAGCCGGCTCGGCGAGCACGTGCTCGGGGGACTGGCGAACGGCCCGGAGTTGGCGGCTATCGCAGAAGCCTTCGTCACGTTCGGCATCGAGCAGCCGGTTCTCTACGGGCTCATGTTCGAGCGTCGCTACGATTGGGACGCGCTCCGAGCGGCGGGTGTTTTCGACGAGCGGGCCGGCAGCGTCGACCTCTGGCAGGCCCTCGTCGCTTTCTTCGAAGCCGGCGGCTCTCAGCAAGCCGACACCGACGCGCGTGTCCTCTTCGCCGCACTGCACGGCCTCGTCTCGCTCGCGCACAGCGGCCGCGCGAACGTGGGCGTGCTCTCCGTCTCCGACCTCGAGGCGGCGATCGCCGCCGCTCGCAGTATTGCCGACCGCATGGCCCCACCCCACACGGAGACCGAGAAATGACCGATTCACTCGCCAAGCGGCTACGTCTACCCAATGGGGTCTTCCTGCCGAACCGCATCGCCAAGGCGGCGATGAGCGAACGTGTGGCGCACCGAGGCGGCGCGCCGAGTGAGGGCCACGTTCGTCTGTACGAGCAGTGGGGTGAGGGCGGCGTTGGCGTCCTCATCACAGGCGACGTCATGATCGACCGCGGTACCCGCGGCGAGACAGGCAACGTGGTCGTCGAAGACTACCGCGACCGTGAAGGGCTGACCGCCTGGGCCGCCGCGGCGAAGAAGAACGGCGCGCACATCTGGATGCAGCTCACCCATCCCGGTCGACAGAGCACGCGTTTCCTGTCGCCGCCCCCGGTGGCGCCTTCGGCCGTGCCGATGACCGGCCCTGGTTCGCAGGCGTTCGCTCGGCCTCGAGCGCTGGGGCCCACCGAGATCCTCGAT
>JAFDCW010000185.1 GCA_019312705.1 Deltaproteobacteria bacterium | reverse complement strand
TCCCCGGTCTTCGAGATCGATCTCTCGTCGCTCCCGGCCGACGAAGAAGCCATCTATCGGATCCACGTGCCCGGGGTGGGGGTCTCCTATCGGACCCGGGTCGCCGAGGCCGCGGTCTTCGAGTCGTACTACGTCACCGCCCGCGGGCTCTTTCACAACCGCTGGGGCGGCGATCTCCGTCGCGGCCTGACGAACTTTCCCCGGGCCCAGGACCACCGCTACGTCTTCGTCCGCGAGCAGGACGACGCCTTCGGTTTCTTCCCGCGCAATACGCAGCCCGGGGGACGTCGCCTCGAACTCCGGGGCGGCTACCACGACGCTGGGGATTTCGACCAACGACCGATGCATACCGTCGTCCCGCAGCTGCTCCTGCGCGCCTACGAATCGTCCCCGGCGAGCTTCTCCGACCGCCAGCTGATCTTGCCCGAGAGCGGCAACGGCAACAGCGACCTCCTCGACGAGGCGCTCTGGGGAGTGGCGGCCTGGGAGGCGCTCCAGGAGCGTGATGGCGGCGTCAGGGCCGGGGTCGAGTCGATCCGTCATCCCTGGGGGATCTACGGCGCCGACCAAGACGAGCTGGTCTACTACACATTCTCTCGGGACGCCCAGGTGACGATGCGCTCGGCCGGGGTCTTCGCCCAGGCCGCGTTCCTGCTGAAGGACGTCGACCGCGCCCGCTCCCGGGCCCTCAGGCGGCGGGCGGTCCGGGCCTATGCCTGGGCCGATGGCCGCGGCGCGCGAACGGCCTATCGCCTCTACGGAGCCGGAGAACTCTACCGGCTGACCGGGGAGGCCTCGTACAAGGCGGCCTTCGAGGAGGCGTGGCGATCGGTTGGACCCTACGGCGCATTCAGCAACTTCACCGACCGCCACAACTTCCAAGGGGACTACGCCCGGGGGGGACAGGTCATGCCGGACTACATCCTCGGCTATCTGCTCGGGCCGGCACCGGACCCCGCCCTGGTCACCGCCGCGCGTCAGTACATCGGACGACAGGCCGACGAAGTGGTCGGGGACATCCTCCGGTCGACCCGCGCTCACCGCAACGCGCGCCCCCAGGGCCGCCCCGCCGCGTGGGGGCAGGGCACGGTCATGGGCCGCTACCTCGACCCCATCTTCGCCCGCCTCGCCCTCGGAGAGGTGTCCGCCGAGGACCGAGCGCGCTACTTCGATGCCATGAGCGTAGCGGCCGACTACGTGCTCGGCGCCAACCCCCTCGGCATGAGCTTCATCACCGGTTTGGGGACCGTGTCACCGCAGGAGCCTCTGCACCTCGACTCCCTCGTTTCGGTCAAAAACGGGCGCGGCCCGATGCCGGGCATACCTATCTATGGTCCCGTGGAACAACTGCCCCGCGCCGAATATTATCGATACGCCAGTACGGCGTTTCATCCCGCCTTCGATCGGCATCCGTTGATGCGGCGCTATGCCGATGTGCGTTCCTTCGTCGTGACGAACGAATGCACCATTTGGGAGTGTCAGGCGCCGCATACCGAGCACTTTGCGGCGTTGATCGCGCCCGGCCTCATGCCGACGCGCGCGCTGCGTCCGGAGGCCCCTCGAGGGGAGTAGACACGATCGGGATGAGACCCTAGGCCCACGATAGGTAACCGCCATGAAATACAGAACTTCAATCCTCTCGGTCGTTTCCACTTTCATCCTCGCGGCAGGCCTCGTGGGCTGCGGTGACGACGGGGCCTCTCCCGACGGAGGCGTCGACAGCGGTACGCCGACTGACGGCGCTACGGACACCGGCACGCCGACCGACGGTGCCACGGATAGCGGCGGCGGCATGGACAGCGGCGCGCCGGATGGCGGCGGAGCGCTCATGTTCACTGGCACGGTCTTCGTCGAAGGCGCAACCGATCGCGAGCCCGACGGCGGCGTCGCCCCGTGGCCCGACGGTGGCATGCCCGACGGCGCCATGGTCACCCCCGGGGGGCGCGTGGTCGGCGCCGCGGTCTTCTTGAAGAACCTGGCCGGCGAGGTCATGGCGACTACGACGACCGATGCCGTTGGTGAATATTCGCTGAGCGCGCCGACCGATACGCTGACCTTCCTCCAGGTCGACCCGGTCACGGACTACGCCGGATCCATCCGGGCGGAGATGACCCGCGGTGCGGACTATGAAGCATACGAAATGGTCCTCCCGGACGAAGCGGGCCTCGTCGCCACCACCGCCGCCGCCGGCGTGACCCGTGACCCGGCCACTGGCTTCATCGCGTGCGGTTTCAACCCCGTCGACAACGACGCCGGGGGGGAGGGCGCCGAACTCGGCGCTTCCATCACCCACGACAACGCATTCAATGTCACCGCAACCGGGGCCATCGTCGGTGACCGCCTCGTGCCCCTCTGCGAGGCCGGCGGCGGCAATCCCCCGGGCGTCATAGACGGTGCCGTGTGTACCACCGAGGACCGCGCCAAGCAGGTCTTCTTCCCCAACGTCGTCGAGTCCTTTGCTCCGGTGACGCCCCTCGATCCCCTGGCTGGAACCTGCTCCGAGCGCTTCGCCGTGGACCAGTGGCTCACCGCGCCAGGGTGCATGACCGTCATCAACATCGACTGTGTGCCGTGACGCGATGGATACTCTCCGATTGCTCGGCGTCGACATCGCCGACCTGACGTTGGACGAGGCGCTCGGCTTTCTGGCCGAACGCGTCGAGGATCGGTCGCGGACCGACGTTCTCTACTACGTCAACGCCCACACCCTAAACTGTGCGACCGACGACCCCGAGTACCGGGAGGTGCTGAACGGTGCCGATATCGTTTTTGGCGACGGGACCGGCGTGCGCTGGGGAGTCAAGATGCAGGGGCGCCGCATCAAGGCGAACCTCAACGGCACCGACCTGACCCCCGCCTTCCTCGACGCGACGGACGGACGGGGCTTCCGCTACTACCTGCTCGGGGCCTCCGAGGACACGATCGGCCGGACCGCGGCGTTTTGCCAAGAGCGCTTTCAGGGGTGGGAGCTCGTCGGATATCACCACGGTTTCGTTTTCGACGGTCCGATCGAGCCGGTGCTCGACGATATCGCCGCGGCCAAGCCCGATATGCTGCTCGTCGGCATGGGCAATCCGATTCAAGAGCGTTGGATCCACGACCATCGGGACCGCCTCGATGTGCCTCTGGTGGCCGCCGTCGGTGGCCTCTTCGATCACTGGGCGGGCAATCTCGAACGAGCGCCGTCGTGGGTGCGCCAGGCCGGCTTCGAATGGCTGCAGATTCTCATTCAGCAGCCGCACAAAGCGCGTCGCTACCTGCTCGGCAACCCTCTGTACCTCTTTCGCGTGGCTCGCGAGTTGGGTCGCCGTTGACCGGGCCCAAGTCCGAGTCGATCACGCGCCAGCGATGGGCGGCAAAGAAGGCCGCTCGAGCGGCGGTTGCCTTCGGTTCCGTGGCCACGGGTCGCCTCGCTCTGGCGGAGCGACTGCGCCTCGGCCCCGAAGTGCGGGTTCTGACCTACCACCGGTTTGGTGATGCCGTCCGGGAACCGTTTCGTATCGCGACGAAGTCCTTCGAAGAGCAGGTGCGCTACCTCGCGGAACGCCGTCTCGCGATCTCACTCTCCGAGTTTGAACAGTTTCTCGCTGGTGACTTCGTGCCGAGGCGTGGCGCTTGTCTCGTGACCATCGACGACGGCTCCCTGAGCGTGCATCGGGTCGCCCTGCCCATTCTCCGAGACCACGAGGTCCCGGCGGTGCTCTTCACTGTCGCCGGGGCCGTGGGCACCGGGTACGGCCAAGACGGGAGCGCTGCCGAGGCCTTCGTCGATTGGGATGAGCTCGCCGAAATCGCTGCGGGCGGCATCGCCGTGCAATCCCATTCCATGACGCACCGTTCGATGGCTCGGCTCTCGGCCGAAGAGGTGGCCGGCGAGGCGGCGCAATCCCGGGAGCTGCTCGAAGAGCGCCTCGGGGGCGATGTCAGCAGCTTCGCCTACCCGTACGGGACTCGGGCCGACTACGACGCGGGGACCGCGTCGGCGATTCACGAGGCGGGCTATCGCTGCATATTCACCTCGCAGCACGGGGCAGCCTCTGCCGGGGCGGACCCGCTCACCTTGCCGCGCGTGAAGATCGAAGGCGGGGAGGGCATGGCGATGTTTCGCTTGGCGGTCGCTGGCGGCCTCGACGCGTGGAGCCTCGTCGATAGGTCGCTCTACGCTCTCCAGACGCCCGGCTAAGGCGCTCTAGCTCGCCGCCCATGCGCGGCGGCGCATGCGCAACCAACCTTCGACAACGGCGAGGATTCCGGCGAGGAGGAAGAGCCAGGGTGCGATTCCCCGCTTCGTGACGGTGTCCCCATCGGCTCGCTGCGTCCCGACCCTCGAAGGGTCCTCGTCAGGGTCGCCGGGGGTGAGGTCGCTTTCGGCGCTCGGGGGGGCGACGACAAAGGCCGACGGACCGATGTCGGAGAGGGCCCCGCCCCGGGCGGCGGCGAGAACTCGGTAGGCCCCGGGGGCTGCGGTCTGCTCAAACGTGAAAGGGCCTCTCTCGTCGTACTCGTGGCGGCTGCCATCGGGCCCGACGATGACCATCGCGTCGGCCCCCGGGGGTGTCGCCAACTCGAGAACCGTGCCGGGCACGATCGCGCCCCGGGGCCGCTCGCCGTCTGGCGCGAGGTGTTCGAGGAGTTCGACCATGAGGGGGAGAAAACCCGGCTGGTAGGGCAGGTCAGACCAAGCGGCGTCGAGGGTGAGGGCGAGCATCGCGGTGCGCCCGGAGCCGACCTCACCGAGGACCAGAGCGGGACTGCCGTCGGTGAACGCGACGGCCACCTGGGCCCCGGTCGGCGGGGCGTCGAGGACCCACCGCCGGGTCGCCGTGGTCCCTTCGAGGTTCGAGACACGAAGGCCCAAGGCGGTCGCCCGAGCTGCATCGGAGGGGATGGGCGACGCCAAGGACAGGCCCGGACTCGCCGCGATGGCGGTCGGGCGGGCCGGGAGCAGCTCGCCGAGGCGCGCGGCGTAGGGGCCGGTCTCGACGCGGTCTCCGCCGGCGATCAGGAGCCCGCCGCCGTCTTCGACGAAGCGGCGCAGGCGCGTCGTCGCCTGGCTGGAGGGCACCCGGACATTGGCCAGGACGACGACATCCCAGGCGGCGAGGTCGAGAGCTTCGGCGGTGTCGGGGTCCACGACGCGATAGCTGAGCACCCCGTGGTCCTCGGGGGCGAGGTCGAGGGCTCGAGCGAGGTAGCCGACTTCGTCTCGGTCCCGGCTCGGGTGGGGGTCCCCGTCGACCAGGAGGACTCGCACCGCAGCAGAGCGCCGGAGCAGCACCGCCCGTTCATCGTCGATCGCGACGGCGTCGCCCTCGTCACGATCCAGGACCAGGCGTGCGGACGGGTCTCCGTCCACCGCGAGGGGGCCGTGCAGGGTGACGCGGCTCGACCCGGTCGTGAGGTCGACGGACCGGGCGTCGATCTCCGCGTCGCCCTGGAGCAGTCGGACTCGCGTTTCCGGGAAGTCGCCGTGGGCGCGGGTGTGCACCGCGATGGAAACCTGCCCGGGGGTCGTCGGGTCGAGGGCGACCTCGGCGGCGATGATGGCGCGGTTGTCCGGTCGGCCTTCGTAGCGACGGACCTCGACGGAGATGCCCCCTTCGGGCCAGCGCACGTCGTCGATGTGGGCGTGGGCGGCGCCGTCGGTGAATACGAGGAGGCGCCGGGCCTCGACCCCCGCCCCCGCGAGTTCGCGAATTGCGCGGGCGACGGCTCCAGGAAGGTCCGTCGCGCGGGCACTCGGTCCCCCCCGTTCGTCCAGGGCCTGTATAGCGATTGCGAGGTCGTCGGTCCGAGGGACGAGCAGCCGGAAGGGGCTTCCCGCGAGGATGACCGAGACCTCGGAACCCTCCGGGAGCGCGTCGATGGCGTCCTGGGCTTCAGCCCGGGCGAGGGCGGCGAGGGGCTCGTCTCTTCCTCCTGTTCCTTCTGCGCCGCCGGCGGCGAGCGGTCGCTCCATGCTCATCGAGTCGTCGATGACGATGGCCACCGAAGCGGCCTGGCCATCGCCGTAGGCGAGGCGGACTTCGATGAAGGGGTCGGCCACGGCGACGGCCAGGGCGACGATCAGGAGAATGCGCGCCGCCAAGAGCAGGAGGTCCACCACGTGCACGCGCCGCCGGCTCCGGGCGATGGCCCGGGAAAGCAGCGCGACGGTTGGCAGTTCGACCCGTGGCAGGTCGCGGCGCCGCATGAGATGAGCGGCCACCGGCACAGCGGCGGCGAGCAGGCCGAGGAGCATGAGCGGCGTCGCGAAACCCACGGTGCTTCCTCAGCGCGATCCGGGGGAGCCGGGGTTCCGTCGACCGGCGGCCAACACTTCGCCGAGCTGTTGCTCGGGACGTCCGTCGGTGCGCGCGAGGGTATAGCGCGCCCCGGCGGCAACCGCGCGCCGGCGAGTCGTGTCGATGAACGCCTCAATCTCGCGCTTGTAGGACCGACGCACGGCGTCTGCGTCGGCATCGATCGCCTCTTCACCTTCACAGCCCAGGAACCGGGTCGGGCCAGGGAAGGGCAGGTCGATTTCGTCGGGGTGCAGCACGTGGAAGAGAATCACTTCGTGGCCCCGGGAGACGAGGTGGGCGATCGGGGCGAGGGCGTCTTCTTGCAGGTCGATGAGGTCGCTCGCGATGGCCACGACGCCCCGGCGGCCGGCGCGCTCGGCGACGGCATAGAGGGCTGCGCGCAGGTCCGTCGGGGCGCCGGGCTCCGCCGGTTGGGCGAGGGCCGTGAGCACGGTCTCGAGGTGGGCCGGGCGGGTGCGCGGGGGCACGACGTCGCCGACCTCGTCGGTGAAGAGGGCCGCGCCGGCGGCGTCGCCCTGGCGGATGAGCACGTAGGCGAGGGCCGAGAGCAGGGTCGCGGCGTGCGTATGTTTGTCCGCGGGGCCGCTTTGTTTTCCCTCTTTTTTGCCGTTCTTTGGATACGCCATCGACCCCGAGCGATCGAGGACGAGGGTGGCTCGCAGCTGCGTCTCCTGCTCGAAGCGCTTGATGACGTCCCGATCGGTCCGGGCGAAGGCGCGCCAGTCGAGCAGCCGGGGGTCGTCTCCGGGCCGGTACTCGCGGTGCTCGACAAAGACCACCGAAGCGCCGCGGTGGGGGCTCCGATGCATGCCCGAGAGCAGCCCTTCGACGGCGCGGCGGGCGGAAAGGGTCAGGCTCTGGACGCGCTGGGCAACGTCCGGGTCCAGGCTCACGACGCTGCACTCACGGGCGAACGCCCTCGAGGATGGCGGCGATGATGTCCTTCGGGGCGACGCGCTCGGCTTCGGCTCGGAAGTTGATGACCAGGCGGTGCCGGAGCACCGGCGCGGCGAGGGCGCGTACGTCTTCGACTTCGGCGGCGAAGCGACCGTCGAGGACGGCTCGGGCTTTGGCACCGAGGATCAACGCCTGGCTCGCTCGGGGACCCGCGCCGAAGGCCACGTAGTCGCGGACCAGCGGAGGAACGCTTTGGGTGCTCTTGGACTCTTGGTCCGGCCGCGAAGCCCGAGCGATGGCGACCGCATGTTCGATGACGTGCTTGGCCGCGGGCACCCGGGGGACGAGCTCTTGGAGCGCGAGGATCTCGTCGCGCCCGAGGACCGCGGCCGGCGTCTCCTGGGCCGGGGCGGTGGTGCGCTGGACGATCTCTACCTCTTCCGCAGCGGATGGATAGCCCACGTCGATTTGAAA
>JAFDCW010000184.1 GCA_019312705.1 Deltaproteobacteria bacterium | reverse complement strand
GCGGGAAATCCGCACGTCCGGATCTGTGGGAGCCCCGGGGGAGTAATCCCCCGGGGCCACCCGGCGCAGCCGGTCGGCCGGGCGGAACCGGCAGGCGAGGTACGCGAATGCGATGGGGTCGGCCCGGGAGTCGACGGCGTGTCTCGAGACGGCCGAGGCTCTCGGCTACCTAGGGGCCGATGAGTTGCCGGCGGCGGTCGACCGGCTCGACCACATCGTGGCGATTCTCTTCAAGCTCTGCCGGTAGTGCCCGATGCACTGACCCGGAGGGCATCACGCCCTCCGGGTTAGAGCGATTAGCGTCTCACCATCGCGGTCAGCATCGCGGCGATAGCCGCGCCGTGCTCACGGACTTCACCGACCGGCAGGCTCTCGCCGATGGCTTCGCCCAGTTCGTAGAGAGCAACCGTCTCGACCGCGGACCCGCGCGCGATTTCGTAGTGCTTCCGACGCATCGCCCGTGAGGACATCGTGCACCCCTCGGCGATGTTGGCGCCTACGGACAGGCTCGCCCGCTTCACCTGGTCGCGAAGCGCCGAGTTCGCGGGCAGATTCCCATACACGACCCGAGCGAGTTGCAGCGAACGCTGAAAGACTCGCAAGTTGTGATGAACCATCGGACGACTGGAGTGTTCTGTTTTCATGGCGGCAGGCCCTTTTAAAGGCACCGCCGAGGGCCTGCCGCCATGAAAACAGAACACGGTCGGACGTTTGCGTGAACGGCGAACGTTTGGGGGCACGGGACAGGGAGCGGTGAACGCTCAGGGGAACGGGAGAGAGAACGGGAACGGGAGCGGTGAACGCTCCGGGGAAGGGGAGAGTGAACGGGAACGTTTCCGCCCCCGCTCCCGTTCCCGTTCCCGTCGCCGCTCCCGTTCCCGTTCCCGTTCCCGCTCCCGTTCCCGTTCCCGTTCCCGTTCCCGCTCCCGCTCCCGCTCCCGCTCCCGCTCCCGTCGCCGCTCCCGCTCCCGCTCCCGCTCCCGTTCCCGCTCCCGTCGCCGCTCCCGCTCCCGCTCCCGTTCCCGTTCCCGCCGCCGCTCCCGTCGCCGCTCCCGCTCCCCTCAGCCCTACCCCTCGCCGCGCACATCAAACTCGACCCGCCACGGCGCCCCACCGCTCCGCGGCACAGCTTCGAGCTGCAGCGTCCCGACTTCGCTGACGCCCGCGTGCAGGAAGACCGGGACCACTTCACCGGGCTCCCGGCCTTCGGCGGGCAGGGTCGCTTCGAGCTCGTTGAGCTCTTCGAGCTCGCCCTCGTTCCAGCGGTCCAAGACGGTCCCGACGATGTCGTCGCGGCGGACGGACGAGCCGAAGAAGCGGAAGTGTACGGGTTCGCCAACGACGAGGCCGAAGGGCTGGCTCGGGGAGCCCGCATCGGACCCCTCTTCGAGGCCGAAGGGGGCGACGCAGACCGCCGAGAGCGGGGGCTCCATGCCCGGCACGGCTGGCATTGCGGCTTCGACGCCGATGTAGAACGATTTTGCGGTGCCGCCGCGGATCCGCACGCCCCCGCCGCGGCGCACGTAGCCGTAGTAGGCGGCGCCTCGGGCGCAGGCGAGGTCGAGGTCGGCGCCGGGCAGCACCCGGGCGGGCTTGTTGCCGCTGGCGATGAGCCAACTGTTGAGCACCGAGAGGATCCGGTCGCGCAGGAGCTTCGACTTGAAGACGCCGCCGTTGAAGAGCACCGCCGTCGGATGAACGAACTTTTCTTCACCCTTCTTCTCCCCTGCGATCGCGCCCACCTGACGTCCTAGGAAAGCCCCGAGGTGCCGGGTGATGGCGGCGTCCTGGGCGTAGGGTAGGCCGAGGTGCGTGAGGGCGGCCCGGCCCCGGGCCTTCGGCCGCTCGTCGGCGCCGACCACCGGGAAGAAGCCCTCGAGAATGACCTTCTTCACTTCTTCGCGGGTGAGCTCGGTGCGCATCGAGCCGCCGATGAGCTTGCTCCCGCGGCTGGGCACGGCGCCGCGGCAGGAGTGGGTGAGGGCCCGGATTTGCCAGTCGTCGAGGGTCTTGTCCTCGGCCTCGAGCTTCATGCGCACGGTGTGGGCGAGGGCGAGGTCCATGTTGTCGCCGCCGAGGAGGATGTGATCGCCGACGGCGATGCGCTCGAGGGTGAGCTCACCGGCTTCTTCCTGGACCGTGATGAGGGAGAGGTCCGTCGTGCCCCCCCCGAGGTCGATCACCAGGAGCACGTCGCCGACCGCGACCTCTTCACGCCAGTTTCTGCCGGTGCGCTCAATCCAGCTGTAGAGCGCGGCTTGCGGCTCTTCGAGCAAAGTGAGCTTTTCGTATCCAGCGCGCTTCGCTGCCTCGGCGGTGAGCTCCCGGGCCGCCGGGTCGAAGGACGCCGGGACGGTGATGGTCACGACCTGGTCGCGCAGCAGGGCCTCGGGGTGCTTTTGATCCCACGCCGCCCGCAGGTGGCTGAGGTAGTGCTCGGATGCGTCGAGGGGCGACAGCCGGGGCACCTCGTCTGGGGCGTCTGCCGGGAGTACCGCCCCGCGTCGGTCGATGCCGGGGTGGCAGAGCCAGCTCTTGGCGCTCGATACGAGGCGGATCGGCGTCTTGCTGCCGAGGTCCCGGGCGAGCACGCCGGCGGCGCGGTTGGCCTCCGCGTCCCAAGGTACGGTCAGGTCACCGCTCTTCACTTCATCGGGGTGCGGCAAGTAGAGGAACGAGGGCAGCAGCTCTTCGGACTCGATGGAGCCGGGGGCGGTGAGCTGGGGGATCGAGAGAACGTGTTGGGCGACCTCTTCGCCCTCGGAGAGGTCGAGCTCGACGTAGCTGATCGCCGAATGGGTCGTGCCGAGGTCCACGCCTATCGCGTACTGCACCCCGTCATCGCTCGCGGAATCGACCTCGGCCCCTTCACTCACAGTTCGACCTCGGCCGCCATGAGCACCTTGGCGTCGTGGTCCTTGGCGAGCTTGGGCAGCTCGATCTTCGTCGCGCGCCAGCCGCGGTGGGAGAGGGTCCCGGTGAACGGAGCTTCGCCGACGACGTTGCCTGTGAGGCGCACGGCCCCGGCGTCGAAGCCCGCCTCGAGGGTCACCTTCGCGCCCTCTTCCTCGCTGCGGACGGGTTCGATGGTGAGGTGCTCGTCGAGGGCCTTCTTGCAGCCCTCGTGGACGACCCGGGCGGCGGCGCCGATGTCCGCGTCACTGAACGACGCCACGTCTTCTTCGAGGAAGTCGATGAATCGACCCTCGCGCTGGAGCAGCGAGAGCAGCTGGAGCGCCGCGTCCGGGGTGGCCTCGCGCAAGACCACGGGCTTGGGTGCTGGCGCGTTCTCTTTCTTCTCCTTCTTCTGCTCGGCCTCGACGTCGCCCGAGGGCAGCGCGACGCCGGCCCTCAAGCGGACCACTCCGGCCGCGAAGTCCGCGTCGAAGAGACAGCGGAAATACGCCACCCAGGAGAGGAAGATGCGGGAGATGAAACCGGGTCTTTGGTCGCTCACGGCGCGGGTTTAGCGCCTCCGTCCGGTCCGGTCCACCAGCCCGCAAGAAGGCGGCAGGGCGACGCAGTCGACCAGAGCTAGATTGCGAGCTGTAGCCGGCGGGAGTGGGCGCATTCGTTGCGTTTGTCAGTATCGAACGATTCCGGGCACGCACACCGGAAAGTCGCGGTTGCAGCGACTGCCTCCCTATGATCCGATTCATGACCGAGTTCTTGAGCCAATCATTCTACGGAAACACCATTCTCGAATGGCTGACGGCGGCCGGCATCGCCCTCGGCGCTGCTGTCGTAGGTAAGATTCTCTACTGGCTCCTATCCGGCGTCGCTCGAAAGCTGACCGCCAAGACCAAGACCAACCTCGACGATATCCTCCTCGACATGCTCGAGGAGCCGCTGGTCCTCGCTGTCGTGGTTGGCGGCATTCGATATGGGGTCGGCACCCTCGCCATGTCGGAAGGCGCCGAGGTGTGGGTCGACCGCATCTTCCACATCGTCATCGTCTTGAACGTGGCGTGGCTCCTCACGCGGCTCTTCGAGTCGCTCTTCCAGGAGTACGTCGTACCCCTCGCCGAGAAGTCCGAGACCGACCTCGACGACCAGTTGCTGCCCATCGTGCGCAAGGGGATCAAGCTCACGGTCTGGGGCGTTGCGATCATCGTCGCCCTCAACAACGCGGGCTACGACGTCGCAGCCTTGCTCGCCGGCATGGGCATCGGTGGCCTCGCCCTCGCGATGGCGAGCAAGGACACCGTCGCCAACATGTTCGGCGGCGTCACCATCTTCACCGACCAGCCTTTCAAGTTGAATGACCGGGTCAAGGTCGCGGGCTTCGACGGGACCATCAAGGAGATCGGGATTCGAAGCACGCGTCTGCAAACCCTCGAGGGCCGCATCGTGACCATCCCCAACTCGACGTTTGCGGACTCTCCGGTCGAGAACGTGACCCTCGAACCCAGCCGCAAGGTCGTCGTGAACCTCGGCCTGACCTACGACATGACGGCGGACAAGATGCGGCGGGGCATGGAAGTGCTTCAAGAGATCGCTGGCGAAATCGAAGGCGTCGCCGAAGAACCCCTCGTCGCGTTCAACGCCTTCGGGGACTTCGCGATGAACATCCTGTTCGTCTACTACATCGAGCCCGGCGCCGACATCATGGGCACCCAGACCACCGTCAACCTTCGCATTCTCGAAGAGTTTGGGGAGCACGGCCTCGACATGGCCTTCCCGACGCAGACCGTCTACCACCAACCCGCGGCCTGAGACGCCACCGTCGAACCGGCCGTAAGCCGACGATCTGAGTCCCACCCCGGCGGGCGAGGGGGGTAGGGTGTCGCCATGACCGACGTTTGCGAATCCCCCCGAGTCCGCCGTCTCGTCGTCTTCAAGCACGGCGTGGCCTATCTCGAGCGCGGAGGCCCAGCGTCCGGGCCCTTCGAACTCACGTTTCGGCGCGACGAGATGAACGACGTGCTGAAGTCCCTTGCGGTCTGGGTCGCCGACGGCGACGGATCCGTCGGGGCGGCGACCTTCGAGGCGCCTCGGGACCCCGCCGAGGAGCTCGCTGAGCGTGGGCTCTCACTCTCCCCCGGCGCGGCCTTCCGGGGTCTGCTCGCCGCATTCACCGGACGGCGAGTCACGGTGGATGTCGGGGGTACCGCCCAGCGCGGTGAGGTTCTCGGTGTCGACCGCGATCAGGACAGCGAGGGTCGGGTGCGCGAGCGTTTGGTCCTCCGGGACGAGGAAGGACGGGTCGCGCTCTTCGACTCGGCGCTCATTCGGCATCTCTCCCTCGACGAAGAGACGAGCCAAGCCGACCTCGCCTGGCTCGTCGACAAGAGTCGGGCGGCCAACGACCGGGAGCACCGGCGGGTGCGCATCGACGTCGAGGGCAGCGCGCAGGATCTACGCGTTGCCTATACGATCCCCGCGCCGATGTGGCGGGTCTCCTATCGCGTGGTCGCCGAAGACGACGACGTCACGCTGATGGCCTGGGCCATCGTGCACAACCCTACCGACGAGGACCTCGAGGGCATTGCCCTGACCCTCACCACGGGGCAGCCCGTGTCGTTCGTTACCGAGCTTTACGAGCCTCGGACCGTCGCCCGGGCGCACCTCGAAGAGTCTAGCCGGGCCGTGGCGGCGCCGCGAAGGCTCGAGCGCACACGCAATAAGAAGTCCCGCAGTGGACCCGAGGCGCCGCCGCCGAGGATGGCTCCCGCTCCGGCTGGGGCGCCGCCACCACTGCAGCAGGACGGGATGGACGCGTTCGGCGCAGGGGGAGTCCAATATTCGATGATGGAGGCCAGCGACACGTCCATCGGCATCGACGACGGCTTCGCCGCTGAGGTGGGCAGCGGGGACCGCAGCGAACACTTCGAATACCGCATCGGCCGGCCGGTGACGCTCCGGCGCGGTGGCTCCGCGATGGTGCCCATCCTGTCCACGAAGGTGAAAGCCGCCCGAGAGCGCATCTGGCGCTCCGGCCAGGGGCCGGCGCCGGACATCGTCCTGCGCTTCGACAACTCATCCGGCGCGGTCCTCGAAGAGGGCCCGTCGGTGATCTACGACGGCGGAGGCTATGGGGGCGAGGCGATGGTGCCCTACAGCGCCCGAGGCGCCGAGGTGCGTCTGGCCTTCGCCCGGGACCTCGGAATTCGCTGTAGCCGCTCGGTCGAGAACTCCGTTCGCCTGGACGCGATTCGCATCAAGAGCCTCGTCGCCTGGGAACAGCATGAGCGTCGAGACACCCATACGCTGGTCGTCGAGAACGACCACCAAGAAGCCGTTAGAGTCATCTTCGAGGTTCCGAGGTCGTCTTCACATCAGATCGCCACCGACGGCCTCTCTCCCATCGAAGAGACCGCGACCCAGTGGCGCTTCGCGGTGGAGGCCGCCCCCGGCGCGACGACCGAGGCGACCTTCGTCGAGCGGTGGCGCCACGACTATCGTCTGGACCTCGAACGTCTGGATATGCACCGGCTCAAGTCGTGGATGACCACCGACAACATCGACCCGTCGACGAACCAGGTGCTCATGGGCGTGATGGATACGTGGCAGAAGGCCGCAGACCTCGACGCTCAGGGCAGCGGCTTCGCCGAAGAAGAGAATGACCTCGAGGGCATCGCCGAGAGCCTCAAGGAACAGCTCGGCGTCCTGCGGGCCGAGGGCGAGGAGGGCGCGCTGCGTATGAGGTGGGTGCACGAGCTCTCCGAATGCATCGATCGCCTCAAGTCCATCCACAGAGAGAAGAAGCGCCTGCACGCGGAGGCCGCCGCGCTACGCCTCGGAGCACGGGAGGTACTTCGGAAAATCGAGTTTGGCGAAGATTGATCAGGGTCTAGTCGTCTGCCGCCGAAGGCTGTGCCACCGTGGGCCAACGATGGGTCAACAATGGGCCAGGTGCCTCGGTTAGCCTTGCCTACATCAATAATTCGCCGCGAATCCAGGTGGCACACCGCTTGAAATGGTGTTGGCCGGATGGAGAACGGCAAAATGAACAAGATCGTATTGGTAGGGTTGTCGTGTGTGGTCGCGGTCGGTTGTGCGGCCTACGACGAGGGCGGTTACGCAGCACATGGGCCGTATGACTCGGGCGTGTCCTCGCGTGCCGACGCCGGCGCGCCGTTGTCCGATGACGAGGCCGCCACGCCCCCCGGCGACCGCTACGAGTACGTCGGAACCAACCCCTTCGTCGTCGCCGCTCACGACCCCTTCTCGACCTTCGCCGCCGACGTTGATACGGCGAGCTACGACATCTTTCGCCGAGACGTCACCGATGGCCTCCTGCCCGCCCGAGAGAGCGTGCGCCTCGAGGAATACGTCAACGCCTTCGACTACGACTATCCGGCGCCTGCATACGACGCGGAGATCCCGTTCACCATCGACCTCGCGGCGGCGAACCACGCCATGGGTCGCGAGATCACTCAGCTTCGCGTCGGCATCCAAGCGGCAACGCCCCCCGCGTTCGTGAAACTACCCACGAACCTCATCTACCTCGTCGATGTCTCGGGCAGCATGGGGTCGGCGGACAAGCTGCCCCTAGCGAAGCTGCTCATGGAGTACAGCCTCGATGTGCTCGATGCGACCGACACGGTCTCCATCGTCACTTACTCGGGCAGAGTTGGAGTGGCGCTTCCGCCCACCAACGCGACGGATCACGAGACCATTCTCGCCGCGATTCGCCCCCTCGACGCGGGCGGCGGCACCGCGGGCGGTGCGGCGATGGACCTCGCCTATGCGCAGGCCGCCGCCGGCTACATCGAGGGTGGTTTCAACCACGTCATTCTGCTCACCGACGGCGACTTCAACGTCGGCGTCTCGAGCACCGAGGCCCTCGTCACGATGATCGAGGAGAAGCGCCGCACCGGCGTCACCCTCACGGCCCTCGGTTTCGGCCGCGGCAACTTGAACGACGCGATGATGGAGCGGGTGAGCAACGCCGGCAATGGCACCTACAGCGTCATCACCAGCGAGACGCATGCCCGAGAGTATGCCGACGAGGCCCTGCTCGCGGGGGTCAACCTCGTGGCCCAGGACATGAAGATCCAAGTCGAGTTCAATACCGACCACGTCCTCGCCTACCGACTGCTCGGCTACGAGAACCGGGCGATCGCCGACACGGACTTCCGCGTCGACTCGGTGGATGCCGGTGAAGTCGGCGCGGGTCACCGGGTCACCGCGCTCTACGAGGTCGTATTGAACGGCCAGTCCATGCCCGCCATCGACGGGGCTCCGGACGCCACCGATGGTGAGGCCGTCGAAGGGACCCGGGAGATCGCAGCGGACGAGTTCGTCCAGGTCCGGGTGCGCTGGAAGGACCTCGGCGCGAGCGCCGAGGACGCTGCCTACGAAACCTCGGCCGGCCTCGCCCCGGCGGATGTCGTCCAGCCCGCCGACGCCGACCCCGACTTCCTCTGGGCGGCGTCCATCGCGGCCTTCGCCGAAATCCTCAAGGACAGCCCCTTCGCTCAACACGCTGACCTCGACCGCATCGAGACCCTCACCGCGGCCCAGGCTACCCTCGACGACGACCGCGCTCGCTTCGTCGAGCTCTTCACCGCCGCCCGAGCGATGATCCCGACTCCCTGAGCCGCGTGCGTGTCTGGCGGGCTATGGCCAGGGTCTTGGTCGAGCTTCGCCGCCCTCATCCGTGAGGGCGGCGTCCTCGTTAAGAAAGCACTGGCCACAAAGTAAATAGCGTTCACTATGTGCGTGTGCCTCAGGAAATTCACGCCGAAGAGATCGTAGCCACCCCGAGAGCTCGCCGGCGGGCGGCCAATCTCGAGAAGATCCTCCACGCGGCGATGCAGATGGTGACCGAGGAGGGTTTCGGCGGGCTGTCCATGAACAAGCTCGCCGGCACCGTCGACTACACCCCCGGTGCCCTCTACCGCTACTTCGACTCCAAGGACGCCCTCCTTGGAGCCCTCGTGAACCAAGTCCTCGACGAGGTGCGGGCGGTTCTCGTCGTCGCAGCCGAGCTCGTTCCCGAAGACCGGCCCCTTGCGCGCCTCTTCGCCCTCACCCGAGGTTATCGCCGGTTCTCGGTCGAGGAGAGCAACAAGTTCAGCCTGCTCGCGATGTCGATGGCCGAGCCCCGGGTTCTGCTTCGGGCCCCGGAGGTCGCCGAGCCGGTCGTGCACTCGATGATAGCGACGCTGTCGCCGATCGCCGACGCCCTCGCCGTCGCGGAGGCGAAGCACTTGCTCTCCCCCGGGTCCGTCCCCGAGCGCACCGTGCTCGTCTTTGCATCGGTGCAAGGCATCGTTCAGCTGCGCAAGCAAGCCCGCGTCGCCCCGGAGTTGCTCGACCTCGACCGCTTGGTGGCGATGGTCGTGCGCACGCTGCTTCTCGGCTGGGGTGCAGACGAAGTCGCCGTCGACGACGCGTTCGATTTGCTTTCGGGAGGCCCGTCATGATCTGGAGAATCGCCGCTGCACTCTTCCTCGGCGCATTTACGTGGACGCTGCTCGAGTACGGCATCCATCGCTACCTCGGTCATCACCCGCGGGTGCGCAAGAACCCCTTCGCCAAGGAGCACATCCGTCACCACATCGAAGGTGACTACTTCGCTCCTTGGTGGAAGAAGGCGGGGGCCGCCGTTGCCCTCGCCGCCATCGTCATCGGTCCGGCCGTGTTTCTCGCGAGCTTCTGGACCGGCATGGCCTGGGTGACGGGGCTGGTGA
>JAFDCW010000886.1 GCA_019312705.1 Deltaproteobacteria bacterium | reverse complement strand
GCATGCATGTCGAGGCCTTCGCCGCGAAGGTGAGCACTATAGTGCACGGGACGACCGTCACGACCAACGCCGTGCTGACCCGAAATGGCGCATTGACGGGCTTGGTCACGACCGCGGGGGTCCGGGATGCCCTCGAGATGCGCCGCGGGATCCGCGAGGAGCAGTACAACAACCACTACGAGAACGTCCGTCCCCTCGTCGAGCGCCACTTGCGCATCGGAGTCGCCGGGAGGCTCGACGGGACAGGGAAAGAGCTCGTCCCCCTGAACCTCGAAGAGGTGAAGAGTGCAGCAGCTTCGCTCCGAGAAGCCGGCGTCGAGGCAGTCGCCATCTGCTTCATGAACGCCTTCGCAGAACCTCGCCACGAGCAGGCCGCCGCCGAGGTGATCCGCGAAGAGCTCCCCGATGCCTACCTGAGCATTTCGTCCGAAGTCCTGCCCACCATCCGCTTCTTCAACCGCGTCTCGACGACCGCGCTCAACGCCTACAGCGGGCCCGTCTTCCGCAGCTACATCAGGAGCCTCACGAAACGCCTCGAGTCCATCGGCTATCGGGGAGCGCTGCTGATCATGCAGTCGAGCGGGGGCGTCGCGACCCCCGACGTGACGGAGGCCCGCCCCGCGACCACGCTCCTCAGCGGACCGGCCGCCGGGCCGAAGGCCGCCCTGACCTTCACCAGGCCCCTCGGCCACGAGAGCTGCGTCGTCGTGGACATGGGTGGCACGAGCTTCGACGCCTCTCTCGTCAAGGACGGGCAGGTCGCCCTCCAGTCCGAGGGAGAAATCAACCGATTGCGCATCGCCCTGCCGATGCTCGACATCACCACCATCGGAGCCGGAGGGGGCAGCATCGGTTTCGTCGACTCCGGCGGCCTCCTGCGCATGGGGCCAGAGTCGGCCGGCGCCGCCCCCGGCCCCGCCTGCTACGGGCGCGGCGGTGACCGGCCCGCATGCACGGACGCCGACCTGGTGCTCGGCTACCTCGACCCTCAGTGGTTTGCGGGGGGCGAGATAAAGCTCGACGTGGACCTCGCCCGGCGCGCCATCGCCGACCACGTCGCGGGCCCCTTGGACGTGAGTGTCGAAGAGGCTGCCTCGGGCATGTACCGGGTCATCAACGCGAACATGGCGCACGGGGTTCGAGAGGTCACGGTCAAGCGAGGCGTCGACCCGAGGGAGTTTCCCATGGTCGTCGCCGGCGGCGCGGGGGGCCTCCACGCATGCATGATCGCCGAGGATCTAGGCATGACGACCATCCTCGTGCCCGAGGTCGCATCCATCCTCTGCGCGTCGGGCATGCTGCTCACGGACCTGCAGCACGACGAGGTTCGCTCCCTCGTCGGGCCCCTCGCCGACCTGGCCAACGAGCGCCTGCGGCAGGCAGTCGCCGGTCTCATCGAGGTCGGGGGGGAGCACCTCGTCCGCGAGGGCGTGCCCCCCGAGCGCGGCGAACATCAAGTCTACCTCGACCTGCGCTACCTGAAGCAATACCACGAGGTCACGATTCCGGTCTCCGTCACGGACATCGAAGAAGGGAACGTGGCGGGAATCACCGCGGCCTTCCACGAGCACCACGGGCGCCTCTACGGCTACGAACTCTCGGCCCAGGGCACGGAGCTCGAGCTCATCAACGTTCGGGTCCGGACGACGGGCAAGGTCGACAAGCCAGAGCTCCCCCGCTTCGATGAAGGCAATGGCGACGCGGGCCACGCGAGCAAGGGGGAACGGTCGGCGTTCCTGCCGAGCTCCGGGCGCTTTGCCTCCGTCCCCGTCTACGACGGCCACGCCCTCCTGGCGGGCGACCGGATCGACGGGCCGGCTCTAATCGAACGACGGGACACCACCTTCTTCGTCACCAGCAGCTTCAGGGGGCGATTGGATCCCCACGGCACCATGGTTCTGACATCCAAGGGAGGACCGTCATGAGCGAGGTCGAAATCGACAAGGTCCTCGTATCCATCATCGGCCGCGCCCTCAAGGCGATTACGGACGAGATGAGCATCAGCATGGAGAAGACCACGCGGTCGCCGATCCTGTGCGAGGCCCGGGACTTCGTGACCGGGCTCTACGACGCCAAGGGGCGCATGCTCGAGCAGACCGAGAACCTACCGATCCTCAGCTTCTCTCTGAGCCCGGTCTGCGCCTTCATCGCGGAGAAGTTCGCGGGCAACATCTATCCCGGCGACGTCTTCTTTCACAACGACGTCTTCACCCTCGGCAACCAGAACAACGACGTCGCGGCGTTCAAGCCCATCTTCGTCGGAGAGCGCCTCGTGGCCTGGTCGGCGACCAAGGGCCACATGGCGGACATCGGGGGCGCCGTGCGCGGCGGGTACAACCCGAACGCCACCGAGGTTTGGCAGGAGGCCCTCCGGATCCCGGCGATCAAAGTGATCGAGCGGGGCGAGGTCAGGCAAGACGTCTGGGACCTCATCTTCGCCAACATCCGCCTCGACGTCGTCGAGGACGACATGCGGGCCGAGATAGGCAGCTGCAC
>JAFDCW010000885.1 GCA_019312705.1 Deltaproteobacteria bacterium | reverse complement strand
TTCATGGTCGTCGGCGACCTGCTCTTCGGCCACTTCGAGCTCCTCGGCCTCGGCTTCCTCGAGCCCCTCCTCGACCTCTGCTACATCGCCAGCTACGCCTTCGTCGCCCGCGGCGTGTACCAGCAGCTCCTAATCGTCCGGGGCACTTAGGGCGCTGCCGGGTCGGGTGGACCGAGCGCCTCGGTCTTCTGCGCGCTGAAAGACAGGGGGAAGTGGCCGCGCCCTCAGTCCCCGGTCGCACCGCTACCCACGCCGAGCATCTTGCGTACGACACCGCGCTTCTGGTCTCGGCTGGGGATCTCTTCGGCCGGGGTCCAGCTCATGTCGGCTTCGAGGCGGTAGGTTCCACGGAATTGGTGCGGCGCAGCACCGCCCCAGTCGTCTTCGCTGAGCATCGAGAAGTAGAGCGTCCCGTCGTCACGCTCCCAGAGGTGGTAGCGCTGGCCGACTCGGCGCTGGAAGGCGCACTCGGCCCGGTGGAGATCTGCGTCGCGCTGGGCCCGCTCGAGGATGCTGCGTGCTTGCTCCTGGAGGGCGTGGATCTGGTCGACGATCACCTCGAGCTGATTGCCGACGACGGCGCCGAGCATCTCGTCAGCCTTCTGGATCTCTTTCGCCACGTCGACCAGGTCGAAGGCCGGAGCGAGGCGGCTCACGGGATAGGGCGAGTGGCGGTCTGGTCCCCGGTGCTTGCCTCGAGGTTTGTCTTGGGGCTCGCGGTCGTCGCTGTCGGCCATGGTCCGGGTGTGATCCGAACGCCCAACGGGGTCAATCCACCGCGCGGTGCAGGCGTTCGGCGAGGCGGCGCTCTGCCTGGGCCTCGACCGGGGCCCCGAGGGCGTCGAGGCAGATGGCTATCTTTTCGCTCAGGTCAGCGACGGCCGGAGACAGGCGCCGGGCCTCCTGGTACCGGTCGAGGGCCAGCTGATGGCGACCGCCGCGGAGGTCGAGGTCGCCGAGGGTGGTGAGCGCATCGGCGCGGAGATACGCCGGGGGATCGAGCTCGAGGACCGTGATGAGCGCATCCCGGGCCTCGACGTCTTCGCGCATCAGGGCGTGGGTCTTGCCCCGGGACAGATAGAGGGTCGCCACCGACCGCAGAAGCGTCGGGTCCTCGGGCAAGAGACCGATCGCGCGCTCCCCGGCGTGGATGGCCCCCTCTTCGTCGCCAGCGAGGGCCCGGAGGGTGAGGGTGCGTCCGAGACCGCCGGCTTCGATGGCCCGGGGGAGGATCGCCGCGAGCTCGCGGCCCCCGGCGGTGCTCGCTTCGACGCCGAGGGAGCCCGGGAGCCGGGGCAGCTCGGCGAACATCGTGAGGGCCTGGTGCGACGCATCGCTGTAGAGCGCCCGAGCAGCCCGGGCCTCGAGGCCGCCGTGACGAGCTTCGAGGATCTCCTGGTCGCCGCCGAGGATGCGCACGCCGGCGGCGGCGGTCACCAGACGCCCGAGGAGCCCGGCGGTGCTGCCGATTCCCGCTCGGCGAAGCCGCGCCTGGACTTCGGGGTCGTCTACTCGGGAGGCGATGGCGTCGAGGTCGACGTGCACCGGGGCCTCTCCGTCCTGGCGGCGACCGACGAGCATGTAGTCCTGGCCGCGCACCAGCTCCCAGAGGGTCGCCTCGGGGAAGACCGATACGAAGGTCGCGGCGATGGCGCGCACGATGCCCATGTCCGTGCCATAGACGTGAAACCAGGCGGCGAAGACGCCGCCTTCGGTGAGGCGCTCTCGGGCCGCCGCGAAGGTCTCGCGGGAGAAGAGCTCGCCCATGCCGGCGACCCAGGCGTTGGACGGCTCGGAGACGATGATGTCGTAAAGACGGTCGCCGTGGCGCAGGAGCATGACGCCGTCGACGGGGCGGACCGTGACCCGGGGATCGTCGAGAACGTGGTCGGTGAAACGGGCAAACGAGGGTGCCGCCCAGCGCACGCCGTCGACGAGCTCGGCGACCTCGACGCTCTCGACGCCCGGGACTGCGCGGACCGCGTCGGCGGTGGTGCCAGTGCCGAGGCCGATGACGAGGGCGCTTCGTGCGTTGTCAGCGAGGAGCGCGGGGAGGAGGCCGACGAGGGTCTGGGTCGATGCGTCGCCCTGTCCGCTGCCATCGACCTTGCCGTCGATCTGCAAGAGCCGCTCGGTCCCCGCGGCGCGGATGGTCACCGTCGCTTCGACGCCGTGGTGAGCGAAGACGACCTCGCCGAGCTCGGGGCCGCCTTCGCCGGCGTAGAGAAACGGGCCGCGGGTGAGGGCGTCGGCGTCGTAATGGCGTGGTGCGACGAAGAGGGCGGCGCCGAGGATAGCCGAGAGCGTGACGAAGGCGACCGCGTGGCGGGGCCTGAGGGGGGCCCGGCCCGGGGCGCCCCGGAGACCGCTGACCGCCGCGATCGAGGCCGCGATGGCGAGAGACACGGCGGCGGCGACGAAGGCCGGAGCGAGGCCAAAGGCGGGGACCCACCAGAAGGTCGCGAAGAGTACGCCGGCGACGTTACCGAGGGCTCC
>JAFDCW010000183.1:3226-10915 GCA_019312705.1 Deltaproteobacteria bacterium | reverse complement strand
CGCTGCGCCCTCGAGGAGGTTTCGGGCGATCTGGACCACCGAGCGGTTTTCCGGCGCCTCGAGGAAGGAGCCCCGGACCCAGTCGTTGAACGCGCCCATCGCGGGCCCGCACCAGATCTGATAATCGAGGCGCCGGCTGGGCTCGCCGCTGATCGCCCACCGGCTCGACAGCCCGAGGTACCAGCGAAAGCAAAGCGCCATTTCGTGTTTCGGATCGCGCGCCGCGATCTCGTTCTGGGAGGGGTCCCGGTCGGCCCAGAACGCCCGCGTCGCCGCCCGGACCTCTTCGATGGTCGCGCCGAGGACCTGCTTGCCGAGGCGCTCGCGTTCGGCCTCTGGGATCGCGTCGAGGCTCGGGTAGGCTTCGTAGGTGGTCCACAGGCGGTGGGCCCGGGAGCCGAACATGGTCCCGCGCTTCAGCACCTGAACCTCGACGCCTTGTTCGAACATGTCGGCGGCCGGGGCCATCACGACGTCGCCCATCGAGGCTTCGGCGAGCATGCGCTTGCCGTCGTCCGAGAGCCCGGACTCGGTGGCACTCTGGTTGACCGAGCCCGTGACGACGTAGCTCGCGCCGAGGGAGAACGCCGCGGCGATGGAGCGCGGCGTGCCGAGGCCGCCCGCGGCGCCTACCCGGATGGGCCGCTCGTAGCCGAACTCGTCCGCCAGGCGGTCCCGGAGCTCGGCGATGACCGGGAAGACCGCGGTCAGGGATTGCCTGTCGGTGTGGCCACCGGAGTCCGCCTCGACCGTGATGTCCTCGGCGACGGGGACGCGTCGGGCGAGCTTGGCTTCTTCCTGGGTGAGCTTGCCGTCCGCGACGAGGGCGTCGAGGATCGCGGCGGGGGCCGGGGACATGAACGGCAGCGCGGTCTCCGGCCTCGAGATCTTCGCGAAGACGTGCGTGCGCCGCTTGATGGCGCCCGAGGGATCAAGGGTGAGGCCCGCGGCGGCGTAGCGGACGATCGCCGGGGTCAGGGCCAGGTACGCCGCTGCTGAGACGCGGTTCACGCCGCGCCGGAGGTAGAGGTCCGCGATGGCCTCTTCGAGGGCCGGCTCGTTGGGCGAGTGGATGAGATTCATGCCCCAGGCGAGGTCGGTACCGCCGAGGGCCGCTTCGAGGCGATCGACGGCCGCTTCGACCACGGGAAAAGCGAGCCCCGCTGCGCCGAAGAAGCCGAGCATGCCGGCCCGGGCCATCGCGATCACCATGTCCGTCGTCGCGATGCCGTTGGCCATGGCGCCGCTCACGTACGGAAAGCGCACCCCGTGGGTCTCGTTGAAGCTGCGTTCGCCGAGCCACTCGGGATAGAGAGCGGGCAACGTCGCGAGCAGTGGATAGGCGGCGTGGCCGTTCAGATAACGCGTTGGAATGACGTCGCCTTCGACGCCGACGCCCACTCGGCCGTCCATCGACTCGCGCAAGACATGCAGCGGCGCACGGAAATCTGCCGCTGCGGCGAGCAGGGCCCGCCGGTCAAAGGCGGGGGGCTTTCCCCCCGCGGTCCACATTCCGATGCTTGGAAGCATGTGAACTACCCCTTTTAGCTGGTGACGAGGGCTCGCCCTGTCATCGTTTCGACATAGACGCAAGCTCCCGTAATCAAACAACTTTGACGCCCCGCGTCATTGCCCACCGGGAGGGCAATTGAGGATCGCGAGACCACAGGGGAAATTGGCCGTTCTGGCGCTCCGGTTAGCCGAGCTGGGCTCTCAGAGCAAGCGAATGCCGTCACGGAGGTCCCGGACGATATCGTAGGAGTCCGGGACCGGCTCTTCGAAGGCCACCGCCTGGAAGAGCTCCATCAGAAGCTTGCTCGCCTCTTCGTCCCGGCCGAGTTCGAGCAGCATCCCGGCGAAGGCGCCGCGCAACTCTTCCGGCATCGCGTCGGTCGCGCCGATCGCGTCCGCGGGCACATCGTCGCTCGTGGCGAGGATGCGAAAGGCGTCGTCTTCGTCGACGTCCCGCCAGCCGGCTGACAGGACTTCCCCCGCCGGGCCCACATGAACGTAGGTCGCGCCGACCTGCACTTCGCCTCCGTAGACCGCCCGGGCGACCCCCCGGTGGCTTCCGATGAAGCTCTGCTCGGAGAAATGCACCGCGGGATCGAGGCCGAGATCCAGGACGGACTTTCGGGGCAAGAGGTGCCCGGCGCAGGAGTGGGGGTCGACCCAGCCCACGCTCTTGTCGACCAGGTCGCCGATGCTCTCGTAGGGCGAACCCGCCTTGACGAAGAGGGCGCCGCGAAAGGCCCGGGCCCCGTGGCGCACGCTCTGGGCGAGCAGGTGGATCGGGGTCACCTCCCGGGCGTCGACGTAGACCAGCGGGGGCATCCAGGCGAGGGCCGCCTTTCGCTCCTCGACCGCTGCGAGCAGCGCCGAGTAGCTGCCCGTCGGGACGACCTCGATCTGTGTCTCGAGGCGCTCCGAGAGCAGGGCCGAAAACTCATCGCTGAGCTCGAGGGCGCGTGGGCCGAGGCCTTGCGGGCCGATCACGAACGAGAAAGGGGCCACTGCGAGGAGCGTATCAGGGGCGCACGGCTTTGGCGCCGAGAATTACACCGGATCATCAATGTCGACGTGGAATCGAGGGCGCCTCCTCGACTCGGCCGACGACTCGGGGTAGTCGGGGCTGCTCGATGGGCGTACGCACCCGCCTCGCTCTCTATTATGCCGCGCTCTTCGCCGCGCTCGGCGTCGGCGTGCCCTTTTGGCCCGTGTGGCTCGAGTCCCGGGGCCTCGGGCCTGACGCGATCGCCCTCGTCCTCGGAGCCGGCCAGTGGGTACGCATCGTCGCGAGCCCGGCGGCCGGCGCCTTCGTCGACCGGAGCGGCCGGCGCCGGGCGACGATGGTCGCCCTGGCGATCATCGCGAGCCTGGCGTTCGTCGCCTTCGACCACGCCGCGGGCCTCCTGGTTTTCGTGGCGCTCTCCGCCCTCGCCAACGGCGCCCTCATCCCCCTGATTCCCCTCGCGGACAGCCTCACCCTCGCCCGGGAGAAGAGCCACGGCATCTCCTACGGCAGCATCCGGCTCTGGGGGTCCCTCTCGTTCATCGTCGCCTCGCTGGTCGCCGGGGAGCTGCTCGCCATTGGACCGAAGGACGTCATCGTTTGGTCCCTCATCGCCGTGACCGCGGTGACCGCGGTCGCCGCCCTCGGCCTCCCGGACCCACCGGAGAGTCGGTCCCGGCTGCGTCCAGCTCCGGTCGGAAAGCTTCTGCGCCAGAGGTCCTTCCTGGTCTTCCTCGCCGCCGGGGCCATGGCTCAGGCGAGTCACTCGGTTTACTACGCCTTCGGTTCGATTCACTGGGCCGCCGCCGGTCACTCCCCGACCATCGTCGGTGCGCTTTGGGCTCTCGGGGTCCTGGCCGAGGTAGCCCTCTTTGTCGTCGGCACGCGTCTGACGACGCGCTTCTCTCCCGCGACCCTCATCGCGGTCGGCTCCATCGGGGGGCTCGTTCGTTGGCTCATCCTCGGCTCGACTACCTCCCTCGGCGCCCTCGTCGTGGCTCAGGTGCTGCACGCCGCGACCTTCGGCGCCGTTCACCTCGGGGCCATGCGATTCCTCAGCTCGCGGGTGCCGATGGGCCTCGCGGCCCGCGGCCAGACCATCTACGCCGCGGTCGTCGGGGGCGGCGCGATGGGCATCGCCATCCCCCTCGCCGGGCCCCTCTACCGGGTCGTCGGCGGCGCCGCCTTCTACTACGCGGCGGGTTTCAGCGCCGTCGCCCTCGTCCTCGCCCTCGTCCTCGCCCTCGTCGTCGACGACGACGACGACGACGACGACGCCGCCCCGGAACCGGCTGACTGAACGCACCTGAGTGGCCGGCGAGGGCCATCGACGCCATACTTCGAATGCATGGCAGAGCTCCCGCGAACACCGGCGAAGCGCTGGCTGCACGCCCTCAAACCGGCGAGCTGGCCGAAGCTTCTGGTGCCGGCATTGCTCGGTCAGGCCCTCGGCTATGGCGCCTCCGCCGAGTTCGACGCTCTTGCCTTCGTCTTCGGCGGCGCCTTCACGGCCCTCTTCACCGCCTACGTGGTCTTCCTCAACGATTGGGGCGACCGGGACATCGACGCGATCAAACGGCGCATGTTCCCCGACGGCTGTTCTCCGAAGACGGTTCCGGACGGCATCTTGCCCGCGAGGCATCTCTTGCTTGCCGGTCTGGTCGCGGGGCTCTCCGCCCTAGCCGTCGCCGTTTCGGCCTCTTTCGTCATCGACCGGCCGTATTTGATCCCTGGCGCCGCCGTCTGCCTCGGGCTCTTCGTCGCCTATACGTTGCCGCCGCTGCGTCTGAACTACCGCGGGGGCGGCGAGGTCCTCGAGATGCTCGGGGTTGGTATTGCCCTCCCGTGGCTCAACGCCTACGCCCAGAGCGGGGACGTCGTGCCGAACGGTTTGCCGGCGGTCCTCCCGGGCTTCGCATTCCTCGCCCTCGCGAGCGCCGTCGCCTCGGGGCTCTCCGACGAGCAAAGCGATCGACGCGGCGGCAAGCGCACCTTCGCCACCGCCCTGGGCAACGCCAAGGCGCGGCGCTTCGTCGAGCTCGCGATGCTCTTGGGCGCCCTTTCCTGGGCCGCGGCCATCTTCTTCGGCGACGTCGAGATCAAGATCGCCTGCCTGGTGGCCGCGAGCACGGTCTGGGACTACCTCAAGGCCGTGTTCAAGCAGAGCCCATCGGCCGTGACCAACGCCTTTTCAGCTCAGGGTGCCTACAAACAACTGCTTCACCGCGGCATCTGGCGCAGCACCACCTACCTCTCTCTCATCCTCGCCGGAGTGACCCTGTGGTGGAGCCTCTGAACCGACGAACCGTCCCGGCTTCGCCGGGCCCTCGGGCTTCCCTCGCTGCGGGCCGAGATCACGCGCGACCGCCGTCCGCGATCGGCGCTCTGCTGCGCGAGGGCGGCGTCCCGCCGGGACTCGCCGCGGGGGTCGTCGCCAGCCTCGAGCAGATCGCCGTCGCGATGGACGAAGCGTTCCCCGACAACATCTTCGGTGACCTCGACCACCTGGGATGGGCCCTCGCCACCGAGGCCGCCGGGGCGAAAGACCCGTTCGCGCATCTCGACCGCGCGACCTCCACCCTCGTGGCCCTTCAGCATCTCTTCGGCCAGGGAACGGCAATTCGTTTTCGCTACGTGCACGACTTCATCTACGGCTTCGATTGGGCCAAGTGGGTGCGGGAGGACCCGCCCCAGCGTGCCGAGGTCGGCCCCTACGACCTGGTCTTCCTCGAGCGCATGGTGCGAAGGGGCAACGAACTCCTCGACCTCATCGCGGGAGATGACCGGAAGTATCCGCAGCTGCACGGCCCCGGGGCGCGGAACCCCTTCGGCTTTTCCCGGGACCCTGCCGATGAAGAGCGCCTGCACCGGGACCTCGCGGCGAGAGCCCTTCTCCCGATCGAGGCCTATCGTCTCGACGCCGCGCCCGCTTGGGACACGCCCTTTGCGGAACTCCGTGTCGAGCGTGCTCGGGCCCTCGGCATCGCGGAGCCCTAGAGGAGGGGGCTACCCGCCCCCGCGGGACACGATGTCGGTCTGAATGGCGCTGACCACGGCGTCGATGGCGAAGAGGATGAGGCTCACGGCGCCGAGCACCACCGGGGCGACGAAAGCGGCGGCGCGGGCGTCGTCCGCTGCGATGTCCGAGGCAACCAGGGCGATGCCGGTGCCGAGGGAGAGGGAGCCGAGGGTCCAGGCGGCGATGCGCAGTCCGCGCGCCCCGGGCACGTAGGGGTGGCCCCGGGCGGATGCGCCGCCGAGGGCCACGACCGCTGTGCCGACGCCGAGCAGTGCCATGGCGGTGATGCCGAGGGCGGTGACCGCCCCGTCCGCGGTGTCGGTCGTACTGGCCAAAGCGACGGCGGCGACGCCGGTGCCGACCACGCCGGCGGCGGCGCCGATGCCTATCCAGAACGCTTCGACGGACCACCCCGGGGAAAGCACGACGCCGCCGCCGAGGGGCGCGGACCCGAACGGAGGCGGCGGGTGGTTGTCGATGCCGCCGGTGCGTTCGGCGTCGCCCGCCCGGTCGGCGTTTGGAGCACCGTCCTGTGAAGCACCCTCCTGGGCGGCGACGGGATTCGCCAGCAACGAAGCGGCCAAGCACGTCACCAAAAGAAGGCCCCCACGCCTCACGGGCCCGCCCTCAGCAGCAGCGCGACGGTCCATGCGATCAAGAGTGCGTTGATCGCGCCGGCGTTCAAAATGACGAAGCGCATGCAGGCCCGGCGATTGTCGGCGTTGGCTTCGCCGATGCCGGGGATGTTGAGTAGCAGGAGGACCAGCGGCCCGGACGCCACCATCATGGCGGTCGTCAGGGGGAGTTCGGGGCCGGTATCCAGGGCCATGAACGACGCGGTCGCGAGCACCGCGAGGCTCACCCAGCGCGCTTGAAGCTCCCCGAGGCGCACCGGAACGGTGCGCTTGTTGGTCTTGCGGTCCGCTGGATAGTCGGGCAGGGCGGTGGTCACGTTGCCGCCGTAGCCGAGCAGGAAGGTCGCGCCGAGGACCTCCATGGGCATGGCGTCGAGGGAGCCGGTCTGCATGTAGTACGCGAACGTGGGCAGTATCACGCCCACCCCGAGGCCTTGGAGCACTTCGCCGTCGCCGCGGTAGCTCAGGCGGAGGGGCCCGAAGCTGTAGCCCCAGAGCAGGAAGATTCCGGAGGCGATGAACACCGGCGCGAAGGGGCGGTGCCAGGCCGTCGTGGCCCAGAAGGCCCCCGCGATCATACCGAGGCCCATGACGACAGCCGCGGCACCGAGCACGTTCCGCGAGAGCTTGCCTTCGGGCAGCACCCGGGAGCCGCCCGAGAAGAGCGTGGGGGCCTCGTTGACCGCGTCCGCGTCGGCGTCGGCGACGTCGTTGGCGTAGACGATGAAGAGCTGGTCGAGCACGCCGATGAGGTGCACGAAGATGGCGATGTAGAGGTCGAAGGCCCCCGTCATCGCCCACGCGACGGCCTGCCCGAAGACGAGGGGCGTCGCGATATTCGCTTGAGCTAGGGGGCGAGATGCTTGAATGAAGGCCCGAAACACCGCCGGACCCTACACGCCGCTCTCAAATCGATCGAATCTCGATCGTTTGTCGGTCAGATCAGAGTGGGGACGCAGCAGCCGGTGATGCAGTAGTAGAGGTCCGCGCAGGGGGAGTCGCCGGCCAGGCCGCAGGCCTGGACGCCGGGGTCACATCGGGGCGGAGGCACGCCGCCGTCCCACACGGTGCCGCCGTCGGGGACCGCTCCGTCGGGGCGGGGACCGGCGTCGGGGGTCGGGGTCAGGCATTCGGGGGGCAGGGTGTCACGGCCGACGCAGAGCTCGCAGGCGCCGCAGTCGTTGAAGCAGTCGGCGACCGGGGTGCAGGGGCGGCAAGCGCTGGTATCGGTGATCGCCTCCAGGGTGCAGGTGCCGTCGTTGGTTCCGTCCTCTACCGAGCCGAGCCACACGTGCTCGCCGCCGTCGGCCGCGGAGCGCCCCGCGATGCCGTCGAAGGTGCAGCAGCCGAAGCAGTCGCAGCCATTCGGCGTGAGCGGGCGGCAGACGTCGAGACAGGTATCGGACTGGGCGGCGGGGCAGGTGCGCCCATCGACCCGGCCGGGATCGTATTCGCAGGCGTCCCCTTCGGGATGGTAATCCGGGCCGACCGAGAGCGGGTCACAGCGGTGGTTCCATTCGCAG
>JAFDCW010000183.1:0-3221 GCA_019312705.1 Deltaproteobacteria bacterium | reverse complement strand
GACTTGCAGGGACCGCCGGTCTCTCCACCGACGCCGGCGAGGAGGACGTCGCCCTCGGTGTTGTCGCAGGGTCCGAGGCACTCGGGGTCGTGGGAGTCGACGAGTCCGTCGCCGTCTTCGTCCATGCAGTTGCCGCACTCGAGCAGATGCCCGTCGCATGCGGTGACGACGCAGCTCCAGGTGGAACCGCCGTCTTCGGTGATGATGACCACCTCGCCGTCCGTGGCGCTGCCGTCCGTGGCGCTGCCGTCCAAGCCGCCGCCGTCCAAGCCGCCGCCGTCCATACCGCCGCCGTCGGTGCCGCCTCCGCTATCGCCGCCGCCGCCGCCGGTATCGGCTGCGCCGGGGTCGTCACTGCAACCGGTCAGCGCGAGGACGATCGCGAGGGAGATGGAAAAGGAGAAGGAGCCGAAGGCAAGACTGCGATGCATGGGTGAAGTATACAGGCCGCTGCGCGCCCCCGCCACGAATGCATCTGAGCGTCCTCCGTCCCACCGTGCGGCTGGAGACCCGAACCCGTCGCCGTTTGCGTTAGACTCGGGACGTGGCGCGGCGCGCGGAGAAGAGCTGGCTCTTGAGTCGCCTGCACGGCGAGCGAGGGGCGCCGTGGGCGAGTGATCCCGAGAGCCTCGACCCCGAAGCCCTCGCGCACACCATCACCCAGTTCCGTCGACTCTATGGTCCCGGGCGCTACTTCCGCCTTTCGATCGACGGCCTCGAGCGCGTCCCCCCGGCGCCGACGCTGGTCGTCTCGAACCACTCCGGAGGTACCACGATCCCCGACGTGTACGGGTTTCTGCTCTCTTGGTACGAGCGTTTCGGCGTGCAGCGGCCTCTGCACCTGATGGCCCATGAGGTCGTCGTGGGCTTCGAAGGCCTGGGCCGTTGGTTTGCCGCTCGGGGGGGCCTGCGCGCGGGTCACGACACGGCCCGGTCGGTGCTCAGAGACCACCGTCGGGACCTGATGGTCATGCCCGGCGGCGACCTCGACACTTGGCGTCCCTACAAGGATCGATACCGCATCCGCTTCGGGGGCCACGTCGGCTACGCGCGCATCGCCCTCGAACACGACGTTCCCGTCGTGCCGGTCGTCAACGCCGGCGCCCACGAGAGTCTGATGGTCCTGACCGACGGCCATCGTTTCGCCCGCGCCATCGGCTTGCACCGCCTCGTTCGAGCCGACGTATGGCCGATCCACTTGTCCTTGCCCTGGGGCGTCTGCGTCGGCCCCTGGCCCCACATTCCTTTGCCTGTGCGAATCCGCTATCGGGTCGGCGAGCCCCTGGTGCCGTCCGAGGTGACCCGCGGCGTAGCCGACCCGGTGCGCACCCTCGACGAGGCAGTACGTGAGTCGATGCAGGGGATGCTCGACTCCCTCCGGCGATAGCGGCAAGGTCTCGGGCACGATGGCGCCGCGGCTCGAACTCGTGACCGGAAAAGGCGGGGTCGGCAAGACCACCCTCTGCGCCGCCCTCGCCCTCGACGCCGCCCGCAACGGTCAGCGCCCCCTCGTCGTCGAACTGGGTCATCGCGCGTCGCTGACCTCGGTCTTTGAAACCGAGCTTGGCCACGAAGCCCGGGACATGGGCCATGGGGTGCACGCGCTCAGCGTCGACGTCGAGGAGGCCCTCGTCAGCTACCTCGCGAGTCATCTGCGCGTGCGTTCATTCGCGCGGAAGATCATCAGCAGCCGGGCGCTGTCGGGGTTCCTCGATGCCGCCCCGGCCGTGGCCGAGGTCGCGACCTATCACTACCTCGCGTCACTCCTTGCTGAAGACGAGCGCGGCGCTCCGCGATGGGATCCGATCTTCGTCGACCTCGACGCGACGGGCCACGCGCTGATGTTCCTCGGCCTGCCGGGGGTCCTCGACGGGCTCCTCGGTCAGAGTCCCCTCCGCCGCCTCGTCGAGACCTTCTCCGAAGTCCTTCGGGATCCCGAACAAACGGCGCTGCACCTCGTCACATTGCCCCGGGAGCTTCCCGTCGAGGAGACCGAGGAGCTCTCGGCGCGCCTCCGGGCCGAACACAGCGTCGCCCTCGGCGAGCTCTTCGTGAATCGCATGCCGGAGTCCCTGGTCTCCGAGGACCTCGCCGGGGCCGTCGACGCCCTCGGAGCCCTCGACGACCCTGCGACCTCCGCTGACCTGGCGCTCCTCGAGCGTGAGGCCCGGCATCGGGCCCGGGCCGAGGCTCATCTGGCACGGCTTCGAGCGCTCCCCCACCGGCTCACCACCCTGCCGGCTTTGCCCCTGGGCTTCAGCTTCGACGACCTGGCCGACCTCGGGGCCCTCGCCCGGAGGCGGGCGCCATGACCACCATCGACGAGCTCTGCTCTCGGCGCCTCGTCGTCTGCGTCGGGCCCGGGGGCGTGGGCAAGACGACCCTCGCCGCCGCCCTCGCTGTGGAGGCCGCGGCCCGGGGTCGACGCGCCTTGGTCCTGACCATCGATCCAGCCCGGCGCCTCGCCGGGGCCCTCGGCCTCGATGGCCTCGACGATACGGTCCGGGAGGTCGACGTCTCGTCGATCGTGGTCGCCCCCGCCGGAGCCGTCGGAGCTCGAGCTCGGGGGGCTTTGCACGCGGCGATGCTCGATACGAGCTCGAGCTACGACTCACTCATCGCGCGCATTGCCCCGGGCGAAACAGCCCGCGATCGCATCCTCGGCAACCGCGTCTACCGCGCGTTCTCGAAGACGTTGGCCCGGTCCCACGCTTACGTTGCGATGGAACGCCTCTACGACGTGACCCTCGGCGACGATTACGACCTCGTCGTTCTCGATACGCCCCCGATGCGCAGCGCCCTCGAGATCCTCGACGCTCCGCGCACCCTCGCCCGATTCCTCGATGACCGCGTCGTGCGCTTCTTCGTCGGCCGGGTCCCTGACCCGATAGCCCTCGACGAGGCGTCTCCCCGAAGCCTCACCGGCGCCGCCGCCCTGCGTATCCTCGGCGCCATCGCCAGTCGCGAGCTCGTCGAAGAGATGGTCGGATTCTTCAACCTCTTCGCGTCGATGCGCGAGGGTTTTTCGGAGAGGGCTCGCCGGGTCGATGAGCTGCTCCGGGGCGATGACACCTCGTTCGTCCTCGTGGGTTCCGTCGACCCGGCCCACCTCGATGACGCCCGGGCCATGCGCGACGGGCTCATCGAACGGGAGCTGGTACCCGACCTCGTCGTCCTGAACCGAAGCTACCCGCCGGAGCCGGGCGTGCTTGCCGCGCCGG
>JAFDCW010000182.1 GCA_019312705.1 Deltaproteobacteria bacterium | reverse complement strand
CGCGGCCGGCGCGGATGGCCCAGCTGGCGCGGATGGCCCAGCTGGCGCGGACGGCTCGGTCGGCGCCGACGGCATGGACGGTAGCGACGCGATCCCCGCAATCCCGACCCTCGAAGGCCACAATGGCGACCACGGCATGATTCTGCCGTACGACGTCCAGGCAGCGTACAACACCGACACCTTCTTCTGGCGCGTCACCTACCGCGGCAACGAGGGCAAGCGTCACCAATACCTCCGTTACACCGGCGGCGCCTGGCAGAAAGACGGCGGCGACCGACGGGACGCCCAGGGCAGCATCGATGGCGACGAGGACCAGGGCGACCAGGGCATTCTCAGCACCATCTACGAGCAGCGCACCTCGATCATGGTCAACGACCCGAGCGCGACCGTGCACGTCGACAACTTCGACAGCGGCGGCTGCTTCGTGACCTGCCACAACGACTCCCGGCACATGCCCGAGTGGACGGCCGCCAACGGCCACGACGGCAAGTGGGTCGACCCCGCGCACATGACGGGGACCCCCGCCGAGCGTGACATGGCCCTCGACCTCTGGCATTGGCGCGGCGCGCGCAGCAACCCGATCGCTCGCTCGGACGACCAGCACATCGAGACCCTCACCTGGGCCGGGTCCACCTCCGCCGGCGACGACGGGGGACGCCGCGGCGACGACGGCGACGCCGTCTTCTTCAACCAGGGCATCACCGATGGCCACCCCGACTACATGCTCGACCCGGCGACGACCTGGGGCCAGCACTCCTTCAACTGGGACGACTTCTGGGTCACGCCCTTCTACTACATGACCGTTCCCGAGGCCGAGATGTTCGGAGCCATGGCGCCCAACGCCACGGCCATCCCCTGGGCGGCCGTGACCGGCTACACGCCCGTCGAGGGCGACACCGTGCCCCGCCGGATCCTGCGCCCCGGTTCCAGAAGCCGGGCGGACATCACCGCCTACGGCACGACGTTCACCCCGGACACCCCCGACAGCAGCCTCGGCGTCTGGCGGGTCCAGCTCCAGCGCGCCCTCGACACCGGACACCCGGCTGACGACATCGAGATGGCCATCGGACAGACCTACGAGGTCGGCTTCGAGGTTCACCTCTGGGAGTACACGACGCGTGACCACTACATCTCGTTCCCGATGACCATGTCCCTCGGGACCGGTGGCGACATCGAAGCCGTGGCCGTCTCTGGCAGCGGCGCGTTCGCGATCCCCAACTTCGACGACCACGGGATGTATCCCCCGGTTCGCGTCGACCTCTTCCAGCCTGGCATCACCACCTGGGAGTTCCTGGACGGCTCGAACGCCACGGCTGGCAAGGTCTACAACGACCCGGTCACCGGCGCGGTCGTCGACCAGGTCCACGGCGGCGCAACTTCGGTGGTGGCCGGCACGCCCTGCACCGATTGTCACAGCGTTCGCAACGGCGGCTCCCTCCCCATGGAGACCCTGGCGGCTCAGCGCGGCGGCGTCTGGACCGACACCCCCACCGACTGATTCTTCCGAATCTCAGTGGACCTGGCGGCCCACGGTGGTCGGTCTCCGCGAAGGCGGAGACCCCCCGTGGGTTTTGCCGTTTAAGGGCCCCGGCGCCGGGGTGCTCGACGGAGCACGAAGGCTGCGGTTGAGCGCGAAGACGGCGTGGGCGGGGGTGCCTCCAGCTCCAGGGGCTTAGGACGCGGTGGGCTGTGCGACCCTTTGCATGAGCGGTGGGTGTGTTCTGGATTGACGGCGTGCTTGGGGGTGCCTCCAGCTCCAGGGGCTTTGTTACGCGGTGAGCGGAGTTGGCGCTGTGAGGGGCGGGGATGGTGTCGCGGGTACCGGGGTTTGCTCGGGGGCCGGACGCTTTGACTTCCGCTGGAGGCACCCCCAAGCACGCCTGCTTTGCCTGAGTAGAGCCAACTGTTCTTGAGATGGTGGTCTCCGGGGGACCTTGTTGGTGGTGGTGTGTACTGGGGATGGCCGGTCCCGGCGGCGGGTCGTCTGCTCCGCTCCTAGCTATCGCAGTTGCCGGAGGATGGTCGCGGGGCGGCTGCGATCTCGGTACGGCATGGCGGACGTGATCACGATCGGGCCTGCGCAGCCGCCCCACCACCGTGACCTCTGTAGATATCCGAGGGTGGTGCCGTTGTTTTAGCGCCCTGGGCTTGGTGGTGAGCGCAACTTCGCTCAAGTGCGCCGGGCCCTTCGGGACCAGCTCTCTTTCAAATCGGCGATGAGGGTCCTCTGCTCCATGCCAACAGTGGGAACGTCGTGCTAATCCCCAACTCAATGGCGGGGCGCACAGCGCGCGCTGAGGGCTCGCCGGCGGGGCGGCTGCGCAGGCCCGATCGTGACCACGCACGCCATGCGGTACGGAATGATCCTCCGGTCGTCGCGGAACCACTCGGGTCCGTGCGAAAGCTAGGAGCGGAGCAGACGACCCGCCGGCGAGACCGATGATCCCTAGTACCACCACCAACAAGGTAACCCGAGACCACCATCTCAGCCGAAGTTCGCCCGTATTAGGTCAATCAGGCGCGGGCGTGGGTGCCTCCAGCGGAAGTAGAAGCGTCCGGCAACCGAGCAAACCCCGGTACCCACGACATCATCCCCGCCCCTCACAGCGCCAACTCCGGTCGTCGCGTGACAAAGCCCCTGGAGCTGGAGGCACCCACGCCCACGCCGTCATCGCGCTCAACCTCCGTCATCGCGCTCAACCTCCGTCATCGCGCTGCCGCGAGCACAACGCTCAGTCCCGCAGACGCCACACCCGGAAACGAATGGAGCCTTCGTTCGACAGCGGACGGTCGAGCAGCCCCCGGGGCGTCATGTGGCGCAGCTCGTCCGCGCCGCCGAGCAACCCGTCGCCGTTAGCGTCGCCGACGAGGGCTCCGATGTGGTCCCAGGGCCGCGGCAGCTGGGCGCCGGCGGTGGTGTAGTCGATGGCGAAGAGATCGCCCTCTTCGATGTCGTCCCCCCACCGGAGAGTTGTCGCCCGGCCTTCTTCATCTCGGACGCGACCGTCGTCGCCCAGGAGCAGGACCGACGTCACTGGACGCGCGACCGACGCAATGCCGCCGACTGAGGCATAGCGCACCTGGCGAGCGCCCGAAGCGCGGCGGGCGCCGACGAGCACGTCGGCGCAGTCGGCACCCACGTAGCGGTCCGCCTGGGGGCCCGTCGAGCCGAAGACGTTGGGCACGTGGAAGTAGGTGCTCAGCCAACCGAGGTAGTCGTCGGCCGCGCGGAAGCTGACGCGCATCACGGCCCTCGAGAGACCCAGGCGGTCGATGTCCTCGCCGCCGGGAGTTCGATGGGTGGTCCCGTCGGGGTCCTCTGCCGTCGCTGCGTACCAAGAGGAGCCGGCGCCGCCGCCGGCGAATGAGGCCTCGGTGTTTTCGCCGGCGATCGTGCCGGTTTGGGTCACCCGATCGACGACGATACGGTCCTCGTGACCACCGAGTTCCACGGTGTCGTATTCGATCGCGTCGAAGCCCAGCCACCGTCCGTGGCGGGGGCCGAAGAGCACGCTGTTCGAGTATTGGTCGACGCCTTCGTTCGGGGGGGGCGTATCGACGTGCTGCATGCGCGGGACGACGCGGAACCAACGCACCCGCGTCCCTGGGGCGACCGACGAGAGGCGGCCACCGCGGTTGACGCGCACCACCCGGAGGGTCACGGCCTCGCCCACCCGGGCCTGGACCGGGCCCCGCGTCAGCTCATCCTGGCCACCGAGGTTGGTGACCCGGACGATGGCTAGATCCTCTGCCGCCGCGGTCGCCGGCAGCGCGATCGAAGCCGCGATGGACAATAGGAGCACCAGCACATTGGCTCGGACGCGCTGGGGCTCTCGAAGTTCTATCGGTCGACTCCCCTCACCTCGGCGTCGGGGACTTCCGGGACGTTTGGGCGGTCCGGAGGCTGAGGCCAACTCGTCGCGCTGCTCCGGCAACCGCCAAAGCCGCCGCGGGCGTTTGTTGGTCGGGCCAAGTCCTCGGTAGGAGATCGCACCCAGGCCGTGATCACCCAGCCCCCTCCTCCTCGGCGGTGGTTGTGCATGATCCACGGCGCCGCCCCGGTCGGCTCCGGCGGAACGCGCCGGCATACGCTGTCGCGGCAAGCCTGGGCCGTCACCCCATAGACGGGTTCGATGCCTTGGGTTTCTGCTCGAAGTCGCCCGAAGGGCCTCCTGGTATCGCCGGTGGCGTAGAGCGCCGTGCCGCCCGGGAGCGTCACGACGATGCCTCGTCCGTGCCCATCGCTGCAGCCCGTGCCCACGCCGGCCAAATGGATCCCCCCCATCTGACATTCGGGCGCCCCGCCCTCGATCCACCCGTGCACCACGAAACCATCCCTGAATACACGGGCGCGGGTGAATCCGCCGCGTTCTGTCCCGATGTCGAGGGTGAACCGGTCGCCCTCCACCAACCAGAGTTCGGCGTCGGCGCGTGCCTGCGCACGGACCCTGATGGGAGTGCAGGCGTACTGGAACCCATCGGCCGGGCCGCGGTTCGCGAAAGCCTCCCCCGGAGCCGCGGCGTTGGCCGGCATGCGTGGGGATGCGGGCAACACCCCCTCCCGCGCTGGAAGTCCGTCGGGCAGTGCAATGCGAACCCCGTCAGACCGACGGCCCCAGACCGGCGCCCAGGTGCCCGCATTCATGTCGATGCGAAATGCGGAAGCGGTGCGGATGGCACGGCGGGTCGCGACGCCCGCGGCGAGGCGAGTGTCGGGGTCGGTGAGGTCGATGGCGACCCTCATCGCGATGACCCGGTCGCGATAGGCGATGCTCGGGCGGGTATGCGAGTGCCATTCGGTGATGCGTACCGGTGCCTCGAAGAGCTGCCCGAGGGCCTCGCCGTCACTGGTGACCGTCGCCTCGTGCAGGTGGAACGACTGGGCGAAGGCGACGCCGGGGGCAGCCAAGGCCCAGAGCAGCAAGCCGAAGGTGATACGCACGGTTGTTCTGACGCCGGCAGGCGCCCGATGTTCCATCATCAATCGCGGGCCGTCACGCGAACGCGTAGCCCAGAGCCTTTGGGCCGGAGGGTCACCGAGGGCACGAATTCGAGGCGTTGTTCCGGGAGCAGCGCAAAGTGGTGCCGACTGAAGAGGATGGCGAGCATCAAGGTCGCTTCCATCATCGCAAAATGGTTCCCGATGCAGACCCGCGGGCCCCCACCAAAGGGGAAATAGGCGAAACGCGGGAGGGTCGCTGTCCGTTCGGGCAGCCAACGGTCCGGATCGAAGGCTTCGGGGTTCGGGAACCAGCGCGGGTCGCGGTGCACGATCCATTGGCTCGAGAGCAGCTGGGCGCCCTTGGGGATCTGCCGCCCCCGAAGCTCGAAGGCCTCGGCGACCTCCCGGCCGATGGTCCACGCCGGCGGGTAGAGGCGCATCGATTCCTTCAGCACCCGCTCGGTGTAGACGAGTGAGCTCACGTCCGCCGCCGAGGGCAGGCGCCCGCCCAGGACTTCGGTGAGCTCTCGGGCGAGGCGTCGTTCGACCTCGGGGTGTTTGCTCAGCAGGTAGACGGTGTGGGCGAGCGCCAGGGCCGTCGTCTCGTGGCCCGCGAGGAAGAGGGTGACCGCCTCGTCCCGGAGCTGCTGATCGGACATGCCCTTTCCGTCCGTGCTTCTGGTGCCCTCGTCCCGGGCATCGAGCAGCGTGCCGAGCAGGTCGTCACGTGCTTCTCCGCGGCGGCGTCTGCCGATGATCTCGTAGATGAGGGCATCGAGGTTCTTTACCGCGCCGTCGAGGCGTCGGTTTCGAGGAGTCGGCACCCAGGCCGGGACCTTCAAGATGGCCTCGGGGCTGTTGGCGTAGAACTCGTTCACCGCCTCCATCGACCGCCGTACGGTGCCGACCTCACGGGGGCCGATGCTCGCCCCGAAGAGAACGGCGGAAACCACCTCCATCGTCAGTCGGGACATCTCCTGGTGAAGGTTGATCTCTTCCCCCTCGGTCCACGAGACGCCTTCGTCGGTCACCGCCACCATCGTCTCGGCGTAGGTGCGAATGCGCTTCGGCGTGAACGCCTGGGCCATGAGCTTGCGCTGGCGCTTCCAGAGCGCGCCTTCGCTGGTCAGGAGGCCGAGGCCGAGGGTTCGCTTCATGACCTCGACGTATTCGTCGCGCAGCATGATGGCCGCGTGCTTCACCAGGACCGTTTCGATGTCGTCGGGGTGGTTGACCAGGAACCAAGGCTGGCCGAGCAGCTTCAGCTCGACGAAGTCACCGTGCTCGTCTGTCATCTGGCGGAGAAAGGCCAGGGGATCGGACGAAAAACGGTAGACATTGCGCAGCCCGAAGACTCCGGGGGGGCCATGGGTCATCGGTTCCTCATTTTTCGTCGATCACTTCGCGGACCCGCGCGGCGAGCACATCGAGGGAATACGGCTTCGCGACGAAATGGATGCCTTCGTCGATGACGCCGTGGTGGGAGATGACGTCGTGGGTATAGCCCGATGTATAGAGCACCTGAATCTCTGGTCGTGCCGCGACCAGTTTTTCGGCCAGGTCGCGCCCATTCATGCGGGGCATCACCACGTCGGTGAGCAGAAGGGCGATGGGGCCCTCGTGACTCTCCGCGATGGAGAGAGCGTCGGCGCCGGAGCTCGCGGCGAGGACTTCGTAGCCGAGGTTGTCGAGCAGCCGCACGGCGAGGGTGCGGACCATGTCGTCGTCTTCAGCGATGAGTACGGTCTCCTGGCCTCCACGCCGAGTCGAACGCTTGGGCTTCGATACGGGAGTGGCCTCGTCGCGTACGCGGTGAAAGTAGGCTTTGATGGTCGTGCCCTTGCCGGGTTCGGACTCGACCTCGATGCTGCCGCCGTGCTGTCCGAGGATGCCGTGCACCGTCGCGAGGCCGAGGCCCGTGCCGAGGCCCAGCTCCTTGGTGGTGAAGAAAGGATCGAAGATCTTGGCGCGCGTTTCCGCGTCCATGCCGATCCCGGAGTCACTCACCGCGAGCATTACGTAGGGGCCCGGCTTCGCTCCGGCGAGGTTTAGGCAGTCCTCGTCGGTCATGGTGACGTTGGCGGTCTCGATGATCATCTTGCCGCCGTCGGGCATGGCGTCGCGGGCGTTGATCGCCAAGTTCAGGATGATCTGTTCGACCTGGCTGGGGTCCGCGCTCACCCAGCCCAGGTCGCCTTCGGTGGCGATCTGTAGCTCGATGTTTTCTCCGATCAGCCGACGAAGCATCGAGCGCAGACGATCGACCCCGCGGTTGAGGTCGATCACCTCGGGCGCGATGACCTGCTTGCGCGAAAACGTGAGGAGTTGCCCTGTGAGCTCGGCAGCTTGCTCGGCGGCCTTTTGGATCTCCTCGGCCGACTCGCGAATCTCCGGGTGTTCCGCGATGTCGAGCAAGATGAGCTCGACGTTGCCGGTGATGGCGGTGAGCATGTTGTTGAAGTCGTGGGCGATGCCCCCCGACAGGCGCCCGACGGCGTCGAGCTTTTGAGCTTGGAGCAGTTGGGACTCCGCCTGCTCGAGGGCGTGGGTCTTGACGTCGAGGTTGAGAGCGAGCTGCCGGTTGAGAGCCTCGACCTCAGCCGCGCCGGCTTCAACCTCCTTCACGCTCTCCGTCAGCCGGTCGCGCAAGAGCAAGACGTGCCAAACCAGATAGCCGAAGACGGCCCCGAGGGTTGCCGGCAGCAGGTAGAGCACCGGGCCGGGCTTGTCCACATCGAGCACTGCCAT
>JAFDCW010000884.1 GCA_019312705.1 Deltaproteobacteria bacterium | reverse complement strand
TGGTGCCTTCGGTGGACTCGAGGACCACGGCGGCCTCCTTGTAGGAGAGGCCCTGGAGGATGGTGAGCACGAGGGTCGTGCGCAGGGTGGGGGAGAGCTTGTCGAAAGCTGAGAGCAGGTGGCCGTAGGTCTCGTGCAGTTCGAGGGCGATCCGGGGGTCCCCGTGGGCGTCGACCTTGATCGCGGCTTCGATGCGCGGGTCATCGATGTCTACCGTCTTGCGCCGCCCGCGGTCGCGCTTCCTGTTCAACGCCCGGTAGAGCGCGATGCGGTAGAGCCAGGTAAAGAACTGGCTGCGCCCTTCAAACGCGTGGATCTTCGCGTACGCACGGAGAAATGCGTCCTGGGTGATGTCATCGGCGTCGGACTTGCTGCCCGTCAGATGCAGGGCCAGGGCGAAAATCCGTGGCCGATAGCGACGCACGAGCTCCTCGAAGGCCCCGTCGTCGCCAGCCTGGACCCGCTCGACCAATTGGCTGGCCTCGAGGCCCCTCCGCTCTGCGTCACTGAGTCTTTTCTCACGCAATTCCGTCACCGCTGCCCGTTGGAACCCCATTTATCGTGGTCATTGGGTCGGACACCAAATCCATCCGAGGCTTGGCTACGACGTACGGGGCCCCGAGAAGTTTCCCCCGACTCCCTACAATACGCACCCCCTCGGGGGGGTCTCCCTCGTTTGCGACGCGTAACTCGTTGAAATCATGAGGCGCAGCTCGCGGCACCGAAGCCGCTTTGGGTATCGTATCATTGCCCGGTGCGTCGCCTCATCACCTGCTCGCTTACCCTCGCTCTCGCGGTGGCGTGCGGCGAACCGCAGGCGCTGCCTTGGCGTGTGGAGCTCGGGTCCAGCCTATCGGGTGAGAGCGTAGTCTACGTCGAAGGAAGAATCTTCCGCGGCGGCTGCGACGGGGGGCTCTGGTACGAGGCCGGGCAGCTGGTCGGCAGCGGCACCACCCTCCCGGTCCCCGAGGCCCTCGACGACGGCACTTGGGGCTTCGCCGGCCGAGCGGCCAACGACCGATGCGAATGGTTCGCGAGCGGCTGTGTCGAGCGTCGAATCCCCGAGGAGCTGTCGCCCGTCGTGGTGACCATCGAGCGGGGTGAGCCTCCCTTCACGGCGCGCTGCGCCGACTGCGACGCTGGCATCTGCCGCTCCGACCCGCTGCCGCCCCCGCGGCTCGTGAGCCCGGCGCCGGGTGGCTATTTCTTCGGGGGCGTCGGCGTCCCGGTCACGCCGACTTTTCGCTTCGAGCCTTCCCGCGGGGCCACTCGGCACGTGGTCGAGGTGAGCGCGGTCTGCGGCGACCTCCCCACCGTCGAGTGTGACTTCGGGACCCTCAGTGCGACCCTCGAGGTCTCCGGTACGGCTACCGAGGCGACCCTCGATGGGCCACTGCCGACCCCCGGTGGGCTTCCGGTAGGAGCGCGCTACGCGGTACGCATCCGCGCCTGCGACACCACCAAGTGCAGCGCGTCTCCGGCGCGCGTCTTTCACGTCGGCCGGCAAGCGACGGACATGAACGGAGATGGCCTCGGTGACGCCGTCGTCGGCGCCCCGGGCGAAGGTGCCGTCTATGCGCTCTTCGGTGATCGCAGCCTCGAGAGCGTGCGGCTCCTCGAGGTGCCCGGGAGCCCTCTACCGACGCGCGGCGCGGCGGTAGCGATGGGTGACGTGACCGGCGACGGCTACGCCGACCTCCTCGTCGGCGCGCCCTTCGCTGGGACGGCGCCGATGGATCGCGGGTTCGTGGACCTCTACCTCGGCACAGCCGATGGGCCCCAGAACGCGCTCGTCGTTCCTCACCCAGACCCGATGACGGCGAGCACCTTCGGCTCGGCGTTGGCCATCCTCGGCGACGTCGACGGCGACGGCTACGACGACTTTGCCATCGGCGCGCCGCAGCACGACCGCGAGGGCGGAGACGTGGGCACCGTCTTCGTCTTCTTCGGGGCGCGCAACCTGGCCGGCACCCTCCGCTCCGTGCAAGTCCCGGCGCCAGCGGGCCTGGGCGATGGACGCTTCGGGGAGTCGATCACGGGCGGGGACCTCGACGGCGACGGATTCGCGGACCTCGTCGTGGGCGCGCCGCGGGCAGCCGTCGGCGCGCTCATGGACGCCGGTCGGGTCTTCGTCCATCGCGGCCCTTCGCTCGATGGAAGCGCAGGCATCGAGGTGGACGCCGAGCCCGTGTCGGGAGCTCGCTTCGGGGCCGGGCTCGCGATCGTCGGCGACATCGACCGAGATGGGCGGGCGGACTTGGTCGTCGGTGGGCCGGGGGCCAATGGGGGTCGTGCCTATGTCTACCTCGGGAGCCCGATGGGCCTCGCCCCGGGTCGCGTGGAGATCGTCAACACCGGGAGCACGATGGCCGCGTTTGGCGCGCGGGCCGCGGGCCTCGGTGATGTGAACGGCGACGATGTGCCCGACTTCGCCATCGCCGCCACCGCGCATCAGGGCAGCGGCGGCGTCTTCGTCTACTCGGGAGCCGACATCGGGCCGAG
>JAFDCW010000181.1 GCA_019312705.1 Deltaproteobacteria bacterium | reverse complement strand
GATGCGGCGCTTCCTCCCGGAGGCGCCGTTTCTCCGTCTGGCATTGCCTAGGGGGGTGGGATTCAGAACCCCTCGGCGGACCGGATCACCAGCGACTTCAGCTCCGAGAAGACCCCGTCGTCGACGGTTCTGAAGTTGGAGCAAGACTCGCCCTACATGCGCTTTGCAAGGGTGGCGTCGTCCTTCTCAATGCAGCGGCCGATGTCGGTCGCGGCCCCATTCGCCGACTCGCTCCCGGGGCACATGACGCACCCGCCGGGGTGGCGGGCGGCCGCCGCCCTTCGGGCCGAGCATACGCACGAGGGCGAGGCCGGCGATGAAGCCGCCGATGTGAGCGAAGAAGGCGGTGCCGCCAGCGTTTTGGCCGAGGGTGCTCAGGGAGCCGAGGCCCGCGAGGAGCTGCCAGCCGAACCACACGAAGATGAAGACGTAGGCCGGGAGCTCGACGAACATGATGAAGATGATGGGCACGAGGGTGGTGACCCGGGCCGTCGGGTGCAGCATCACGTAGCCCGCAAGCACGCCGGCGATGGCCCCCGAGGCGCCAACCATGGGCACCTGGCTCGCCGGGTCGATCGCGACCTGGGCGCCCACCGCGGCCAAGCCGCAGGCGAGATAGAAAACGATGAATCGCACATTGCCGAGCTCGTCCTCGACGTTGTCCCCGAAGACCCAGAGGAACCACATGTTGCCGATGACGTGCATCCAACCGCCGTGCATGAACATGCTGGTGACGGGGGTCAGGTAGGCGAGGGCGTCGGGGCCGTAGGTGAGGCGGACCGGGACCGCGCCCCAGAGCTGAATGAAATAGGCGAGGGCGTCGGGGTTGGCTGAGTACTGGAGGCTGACCTCGTAAAACCACACCAACGCATTGATCGCGATGAGGATGGGTACGACGATCGGACGCGACCGGGTGGGGTTGTGGTCGCGGATCGGGATCACGCCGGCAACCTAGGGACCCCGGCGAGGAGCGTCAACGGCCCGCCCCGCTTCCGCGTCCGCCGCCCCGCGCCTTCCCAAACAGTGTCGGACTAGAAGCTGCCAATGACGGTTAGCGCGTCGGCGATGGCGCGACCTGGGGCGACGAGGGTGATGCGCACGCCCGGGTCTGGGCCGTCGGGTTCTGCTCTCGGTCGTCTGCCGATGCCGAGGGCGATGGGAGAAGGCCGTGCGGCCATGGCCGACACGCGACTCACCTGCTGGAGCGCTTCGGCCCCGGAGAGGCCGAGGACGGGCATGAGTCGCGATGGGATGACGACGAGGGACGCGACGAGCTCCGTGCCCAACAGGTCGAGGGCGCGGCTGACCTCGGGATAGGCACCGACAGACGCCTGGTCGCCGGTTTCGAAGAGGGCCGGGGCCCGGGCGAGCCCGATGACGCGCCGGCTTTCGTTCTCTGACACCACGAACGACGGCGCGTTGGGGCAGAGGGCTTCGCCCCGCCTGGGGGTCGTGCGCGGCGGGCAGTCGAAGGCCTCGGCGAGCATCGTCGCGACGTAGCTCGTTTTGGCCACGCCTTCGACGGCCTCCGGGGCAAGCGCGCTCTCGGGGGCGGGGTCGACAGCGGCGATCCATGCGTCGTCGGCGCCGCCTCCGGCGGCCACGATGGACTCGCGTCCGGCGGCGGTCTGCCAGGCTTCTTCCAACGCGTCGACCGCGGCGCCGGCCCGGCGGTCGAGGCGCTGGCCGGCGAACTCGCGCCAGCCGCCGAAGAACGCGAAGGCGTCGAAGACTTCGCTGCCCTCGTCGCTCTCGCTGCCCTCCGGGCCCTCGTCTCGGCTTCGCTCGGGGAAGAACGAAAGGGCCACGGCGGTATTGGCGGGCAAGGCCCGGGTGCCCGAGGTGTCGCTGACCGGGGCGTTGGCGAGAAGCTCTGCAAAGGCAGAGCCTGGGCGTACCGCGCCGTCGACGACGACGTGCACGGTGACTTCCGAGTTGGCCGAGGTCACCGGGACGAGGGAGGCCCGCACTTCGCCGATGTCCGAGAGCAGCCCGAGCAGCTGCGCCGCGCCCCGGGCGAGCTGCCGGGCGACCACCTCGGGTTCGCCGAAATCCGGGGGCGAGTCGTGGCGGGCGCGTTCCTCGGTCGCCTGGCGAAGCAGGTCCGCGGTGACCTCCCCCATCATCTGCTCACCGCGGCTTCGCAGCTCGGCGCTGAACCCCTCGGGAACGCGCGCGTGCAGCCCGGCTGGCGTCTCCTCGGGCATGCGGGTGAACGCCAGGTAGGCGAGGGCCGCCTCCACGGCGTCGCGTCTCTCGCCGAAGACCACGACGTCATTCATCACCGCAGCGGCCGGCGCATCTGCGGGCGGCGCTTCGCCGACCCAAAGCGAGCCCTCGGGGCCGCCGGGGACGAGACCCGGGATGGAGGCCGCACCGGGTTCCGTTCGCACGCGCGTCGCACCGACGAGGGTGACTTCGTCTTGTCCGTCTTGTCCGTTTTGCGCTGGTCCGCGCCTCAAGCCGATCAGATGGACCGGAGCATCCTCGGGGACGGCGTCGCCGACGGGAAGCCCCGGCGCCAGACCGGCGATCACCTCGGCCGGACCGTTCGGGAAGACCACCCCGATGGGGTGCCGGCCGACCAAGCCCCGCAGCGCGGCGAGGGTCTCGGCGCCGCCGCCGAGGGAAGCCTCGAAGACCAAGCCGGATGGAGCCGGGGCCGGGCTGCGCACCGGGGCCGCCTGTGACTCGACGGTTCCACGTGTCGGGTCGTCGCCTCCCGGCGCCTCGTCGCAGCTTCCGCAGCCCGATGCGGCGCTCGCCCCCGCGGTGACGGCGCAGGTGATGGCGCTGGACAGAAGAAGGAACCGTAGAACCTGACGGGGCGGGATCATCGGCGAACCATATCAAAGTCGCGCCTCGACACCGGTCCGCAGCGCAGGTAGACGAATCTTCGCCGATGCGTGCCGTCGATTACCTGATGCCCGGCGGCCACCTGTCACGGGTGATCCCTGGCTTCGAGCACCGCCCGAGCCAGCTGGCGATGGCCGAGGCTGTCCAGCGGACCCTCGAAGATGACGGCGTGCTCATCGTCGAGGCGGGCACCGGCACGGGCAAGACCCTCGCCTACCTGGTTCCGGCCCTGCTCTCGGGGCGCAAGGTCATCATCTCGACCGGGACCAAGACCCTCCAGGACCAGATCATGGAGAGCGATCTGCCGGTCCTCGAGGAGCACCTCGGGGTGACCGTGCACGCGGCGTGCATGAAGGGGCTTGGCAACTACCTCTGCCTACGCCGCTTCGAGGAGCTGCGACGGAGCGCCCTCGGGGCCGAGGGGCCCACGGCCCGGCAGCTCCCCATGATCGAGGCCTTCCGCGAGCGAACCCAGGTCGGTGACCGGGCTGAGCTCGACACCCTCGACGAGGACGCGGCGATCTGGCCCCTGGTCAGCAGCAGCTCCGAGACCCGCGTGGGCGCCAAGTGCCAGCACTTCGACGACTGCTTCATCACCGCCATGCGTCGCCGCGCCCAGGAGGCCCAGATAGTCGTCGTCAATCACCACCTCTTCTTCGCCGACCTCGCCACCCGGGGTCCCCACGGCGGCGGCGTGCTGCCGGACTACGACGCGGTGATCTTCGACGAGGCGCATCAGATCGAAGACGTGGTGACTCAGTTCTTCGGGGTGACCGTCTCCAGCACCCGTCTCGCCGTCCTCGGCCGCGACGCCCGGGCGGCCTTTGGCGCCGCCCGCGTCGGCCCAGAAGGGGCGGGTCCCCTCCGAGAGCTCGAACAGGCCTCCGCGCTCTTCTTCGAGCGCTTGCCCCGGGAGCGCGGCGGCGGCCGCGCCGCCCTGCCCCGGGAGGCGTGGCAAGGCGACCTCGAAGACGCGATGCTGCGCCTCGACGCCGCCCTCGAGGCCGTCGAACTCTACGCTCGGCGCCAGGCGTCCGAGGGCGAAGGGGTCGCTCAGATGGCGCGACGCGCGGGCACCATCCGTGACGACATCGCCGTCATCGTCGAAGGTGGCCAGAGCAACGTCACCTGGACCGAGGTGCGCGGCCGCCGAGCGTCGGTCGGGGCGAGCCCCGTGGACGTGAGCCGCCTGCTCCGCGACGAGCTCTTCTACAAGACCTCGGCCGTCGTCATGACCAGCGCCACCCTCTCCGCCGGCCGCAGCTTCTCGTTCATCAAGCAGCGCCTGGGCATCGACTTCGACGTGACCGAGGAGATCCTCGACTCGCCCTTCGACTACACGGCCCAGGCCGCGCTCTATCTGCCGAAGCATCTGCCAGACCCCCGGGACCGGGACTTCGTGGCGGCGGCCACGGACGAGATCTTGGGCCTCGTGCACCTCACCGGCGGTGGCGCCTTCGTGCTCTGCACGTCCATCCGCAACATGGAGGAGCTCGGTCGCCGGAGCCGCACGCTCCTCGACCAGACGGTATTGGTCCAGGGCGAGGCACCCAAAGCGACGCTCCTCGAGCGCTTCCGGAAGGACGGACACGCAGTACTCTTCGCGACGGCGAGCTTCTGGGAGGGGGTCGACGTTCCCGGCGATGCCCTGCGCCTGGTGGTCATCGACAAGCTGCCCTTCGACGTTCCGTCCGACCCCTTGGTCGCGGCCCGGTGCGCTCGCATGGAGGAGCGCGGCGAGGCGCCCTTCATGAAATACCTCGTGCCCTCCGCCGCCCTGACCCTCAAGCAGGGTTTCGGGCGACTCATCCGGAGCACCACCGACCGCGGCGTCGTCGCCATCCTCGATAAACGCGTCGTCACCAAAGGCTACGGCCACGTATTCCTGAAGAGCCTCCCCCCTGCAGCCCGTTGCGAAACCCTCGCGGAAGTCGCGACCTGGTGGGCCCGTCAGTCGTCGCAGCGGGCCCAGGCGACGTAGACGCCGTCGGGCGCGCTGAAGGCAACGCCGAGGACTCCGTCGGCCCGTCGTGCGATGGCGGCGTGGCGTCCGGTTCCGTCCGGCCCCGTGATGGTGAGCGTGGGTCCTGGGGCGCCGCTGCGCATGACTCGGAGATGGATCTCCCGGGGTGCATTCGGGGGCTGGTCCCTGGGTGCGTCGGCGGCAAAGACGACCCCCGCGGGCCCGGCCGCGGCGGCGACATTGAGGGGGCCATAGCCGGTGCCTGGGACGAGGGGGAGCGCCGTGGCCACATCGCCGAAGAGAGGCATCAAGCCGACCGCCGTCGTCGCCATGTTTCCGATTGCCGTGTAGCCCGCAAACGCATGCCCATCACCCGTGACCCCGACGGCGAGCTCCGGCGGCACGCTCACGGTGCCGACCGGGCGGGCGACGCTGCTCGGTCGAGGACTGCCATCGGGCCTGAGCTCGGCTTTCACGATGGGCGAGATGCCCGCCCGGGCGTCGATGAAATAGAGAGTCGGAGTGCTCGCTCCCGCCGCGAAGGTTGGTGTAGCGGCGCCCATGCCGGCCATGGTGACATCGTGGGTGCCGAGCAAGACGCCGCTCCGGTCGGCTCGGGCTACCCGTACTCGCATCGGAGTGCCCGTTCCGTCGGTCCATGCGACGACCCGGGTCCCCCGGACGACGGCGACGGCGGGGGCGAAGCGCACGTCGGCACCGGACCCGGCCTCGATGGTGCGCAGGTTCGCCGAGGGCCGCGCCGGGTCGGTGCTGCCGAGGCGCACATGGCCTTGGCCGTCGATGAACGCCACGACCAACTCGTCCCCGTCGACGGTGATGGCCGGGGGCGCGATGCGGCCGCCGCCGTGAGCGGGGTTGATCCGCAGGCTGCGGATCGGAGTCGGTTCAGTCTCTGGAGATGCTGAGACGAGGTGCAGCTCGTCTGCTTCATCACCCGGCGCACCGCCGCCGTGCAGGGCGAGGTGAAAGCGTTCGCCGAGCACGGTGATCGCCGGCACCCCCGGTCGTGGCCAGACGCGCTGGGGTGCCTCGGTGAGCGCGACGCAGGCGCCCGGCGGCACGTCGCCAACCGCGACCTCACCCGCCGGGACTCCGGCGTACTCGGAAGGGGTCGGGGGCTCGTCCATCCCGGCGAGGGGGTCTCCGGCGCCCGTTCCCGCTCCCGTTCCCGTTCCCGTTCCCGTGGCCGTTCCCGCTCCCGTTCCCGTTCCCGTTCCCGTGGCCGTTCCCGTTCCCGCTCCCGCTCCCGCTCCCGTTCCCGTGGCCGTTCCCGTTCCCGTTCCCGTCCGGTCGTCTCCGCATCCGGCGATCGAGAGCAGCCCCGCGAGGGCGAGGGAGCCAACGAGGGCGAGACCCATCAGCGCTTCCCGATGGCCCGTCGCACCGACGTCTCGGTGATTTGGTCTCCCTCGCGGTAGAGCATCAAGGCCCGCTCCATGAGCAGGTCGAGCTCTCGGAAGTTTCCGCGGAACTCATGGTGTCCGAGGGCCGCGAGGGCGGCCGTGGTCAGCACCAACTCTCCCTCGTCGGCCTCGCCTTCGATGCCGAGGGAGCGCTCCTCGCCGTGCCGGGACAAGAGGCGATTGGCTACCCACACTGCCGCCTGGGGGATGTCCTCGTTGCGCTCTCGGAGCGCGGGGATCCGGAGGTCGAGGCGCGCCAGGCGATAGAAGAGGTCGTGGCGGAAGGTCCCTTGCCGGACCTGCTCCGAGAGGTCGTGGTCGGTCGCTCCGATCACCACCAGGTTCGCCTCTCGGGGAGCCTCGTCATCGTTGCGACGAAAGCGCCCCCGGAGGGCCGGCGAGAGGCGCGCTTGCACCTCCCGGGACATCGTCGCGACCTCGTCGAGGAAGAGCGTGCCCCCTTCGGCCCGTTCGATGGCGCCGGGTCGGTCCGCCGTGCCGAAGAGATGCAGGCTCAGGACGGCTGGGTCCCGGCCTCCGGTCGGCATCTTCACGAAGGGAGCATTGTCCTCCGGATGCATCGCCGAGTGCAGCGCCCGGGCGAGGCCCTCCTTGCCGGTTCCGGGTTCGCCGCGAATCAGCGCGTGGGTGCGGTAGGGGCGGTCCAGGAGTCGCTCGAGGACGTCGAGGATCTTCTGAGTCGAAGGGTGGTCCGAGCGATAGCGCATCACGGCGCCCATCCAGTCGCTCAGGGCAGAAATTGGCGGGTCTTGGGTTGAACTCATGGTCGTTAGATTCGTCGTCGATTCCGTCGTCTATTTCGTCGCGAAGCATACACGCGTCATGAGCGTGCGGCGCCCTCCATCGCGTTTCGCACGAAGAGGCCCTCGAGGGTTTCACGCTCCGGGATCACAGCCTCGATGCGGGCGCCCCCGTTCCGGGCGAGGTCGAGGATTTCGGGTACCCGCTGGTCCCCCTCGATGATCAGAGAGAGCCGTCCCTCCACGACCCGCGCGCTTTTCGCGAGGCCCTCGAGGCGCTCGCGAAGTTCGTCGCCGACCGCGGTCAGCTCGACCGTGACCCGTCGCACGTCGGAGCTGAGCAGCTGGTCTAGCGATCCCCGGGCGGTGACCAGGCCCTGGTTGAGAATGACGACGCGGTCGCAGAGCATCTCGACGTCGCTGAGGATGTGGCTCGTGAAGAGCAGCGTCTTTCCCACCCGCCGTTGTTCGACGAGGATGTCGCGGATCTGCTTGCGTCCGATCGGGTCGAGGCCCGAGAGGGGTTCGTCGAGGATGAGAAACTCGGGGTCGTGCAAGAGCGCTTGGGCGAGGCCGATACGCTGCATCATGCCCTTCGAGAATCGCCCGATCGGCCGATCGACGGCGTGTTTCAGTCCCACGCGCTCGATCATCTCTTTCGCGCGCTTTCGGCGGTCGGCGGACGCGAGGCCGTGCAGTCTTCCGC